>CAMATV010000093.1 GCA_945861235.1 Opitutus sp. GAS368 | reverse complement strand
TGCGGCTTGTCGAATTTTTCGGCCGACGCAGCGTCCTGGAGTCCCCAAGCGCGATCCGCCCAGACGTGGACCTCGCGCACCGGGCCGATGACACCGGTGTTCAAGATTTCCTTGATCGTGCGCCGCATGGGCGAGGCGTGACCCTGATTACCCATCTGCGTGGAGAGCTTCGGAAACTTCGCCGCCGTCTCACGGATGAGGCGCGTCTCCCAGATATTGTAGGCGAGCGGCTTCTCGCAATAGACGTGCTTGCCGTGCGTGAGTGCGAGCCACGTGGCGAACACGTGCGTGTGCTCCGCAGTGGAAACGACGACGGCGTCAAAATCGTTCGGACGGTCGAAGACCCGCCGGAGATCGGTGAACGTCTTCGCCTGCGGGTAACGCTGCGCCGCAGCGTCGATGGCGACTTGGTTGATATCGCACAGCACCGTGACGTTTTCGTCGGGATGCGGCCCCGCCGCCGGCTCCGGGACCGCTCCCTTGCCTCCCTTCTTACCTCCGACGACGGTGCCGCGCCCCGGCACGATCGTGAGCTCGTTCAAGCTCGTATTGCCGCGGCCACCACAGGCGATGAACGCGATGTTTAACTTGCTGTTGAGATTTTGGCCGCGGAGGAAGGCCGGCGCTCCGGCGATGACTCCGGCAGTGGCGAGGGTCCGGCCGACAAACTCGCGCCGCGTCAGGGTCTGGGGTGGGGTCGAAGTCTTGGTTGTTTTCATGGGGTAAATAATAGGGGAAACGAAACGCAGGAGGAGGCGCTGGGTTCAGCGGGCATCGCTGGACCCTCAGCGATTAAACAAGGAGGTCGTTGACGACGTGCCCGCGCACATCGGTGAGCCGGAAATCGCGGCCGTCGTGGCGGAAGGTAAGCTTCTCGTGATCGAGGCCGAGCTGGTGGAGGATCGTCGCGTGGAGGTCGTGCATGTGGACCTTGTTCTCGATCGCGAAGTGGCCGAAGTCATCCGTCGCGCCATACGCGAAGCCGGGCTTGAAGCCGCCGCCGGCGAGCACCACCGAAAATCCGGTGGGGTTGTGGTCGCGGCCCGTGCCGTTTTTCTCGGCGTAAGGCGTGCGACCAAATTCGCTACCCCACCACACGATGGTGTCTTCGAGCAAGCCGCGCGCCTTCAAATCTTGGAGCAGACCGGCGACGGGTTTATCCACGCGCAGGGCGTGGTCTTTGTGCTTCGGCAAATTGGAATGCTGGTCCCAAGCCGGGTTGTTGGTGTTGTCCGAATAGTTGACCTGGATGTAGCGCACGCCGGACTCGGCGAGACGCCGCGCCTGGAGGCACTGGCGGCCGTAGTCATCGGTCGGCTCCTCGCCGATGCCGTAGAGCGCGAGCGTCGCGGCCGACTCCTTGGTGAGATCGAGCGCGTCGGGCGCGTGGTTCTGCAAGCGCCACGCGAGTTCGTAGGAATTTGCGACCGCCTCGAGCTCGTAGTCGCCGGGTTTCGCGCGGAGCTGCTCCTCGTTGAGCGCGCGCACGAGCTCGAACTGCCGCTGTTGCTCGGCGGCGGTGAGGCTGGGGTTGCGCACGTTGCGCAGGCCGGCCTCGATCGCCTTCTGCCCGGCGCGGCCGATCGCGGTGCCCTGATAAACGGCGGGGAGAAACGCACTGCCGTAGTTGCGCGGTCCGCCGTTGGCGAGCGTCGGACTCAGCGAGACAAACGCCGGCAAATTTTCGCTCTCCGAGCCGAGACCGTAGGTGACCCACGAGCCCATCGAGGGGCGGATGAGATTGGTGGAGCCGGTGTGGAGAAACAGCGTCGCGGGCCCGTGCGCCACGCCCTCCGTGTGCATCGAGCGCACAACACAGTAATCGTCGGCCAGCTCCGCCATGTGCGGAAACAGATCCGAGACCCAGCGTCCGCTCTGCCCGCGCTGCTTGAAATCCCACATCGGCTTCATCACGCGGCCCGTCGCGCCGACGCCGGTCTTCGCGATCGCGCGCTGGTCGAGGAAGTCCATCATCTTGCCGTCGTGCTCATAGAGCTTGGGCTTGTAGTCAAAGCTGTCGAGGTGGCTCACGCCGCCGCCCATAAATAGGAAGATCACGCGCTTCGCCCGCGGGCGCAGATGGCCCGCCTTGGCGACGAGGGGATTGGCCGTACTGCGTGCGGCGCCCTGCGCGGCGAGCCCGGCAAATGCCATGTAGCCGAAACCGCACGCGAGCTGTTGCAGGGCCTGACGACGGGAGAGGAAGGGATTCGGGTTCATGGGAAAACGGGGTTGGGCTCAGTCAGAACGATTCAGAAATTAACCAAGTTAAAAATCATGGTTCGAGTGTAATCGGTGGGAGCATCACTCGAGATAACGGAAATCCACGCAGGCGAAAAGCGACTGGTGCAACTGCGCCCACGCGTCGGCCCGCGCGACCTCGCCGGTACCTTCGCTGCTCGCGCCACTCACAAACTGCAGCGCCAGCGCGCGCTCCTTCGCCGTCGGCACGCGGCCGAGAGCGACGCGATAAGCACGATCAAGCCGCGCGGTATCGTCGGCGGCACCGCTGCCGAGGGTGCGCGTCGCGGCGAGTTTCGCCTGCTCGATCACGAAGGGGTGGTTCATTAGAAAAAGCGCCTGCGGCGCGACCGTCGTCGCCGCGCGCTGGCCGATGGACGCGTTAATGTCGGCGAAGTCGAAGACCTCGAAGAGCTCCAGCCGCCGGTTGCGAAACGCCGGCGTGTAGAGGCTGCGACGCGTATCGGTGAAAACGTAACCGTATTCTCCCGACACCGCTGCTGCGGCGGGGCCGGCGATGTTCGGCCCACCGATCGCGAAATCGAGCTGGCCGCTCGCAGCGAGCATGGCATCGCGGATTTCCTCGGCTTCGAGCCGGCGGCGGTTCGCGTGCGAAAAGAGGCGGTTGTCCGGATCGAGGCGCGCGGCGTCGGGCGGCGGCGCGGCGGCGAGTTGATAGGTGCGCGCGAGCACGATGGCGCGGACCAGCTTCTTAACCGACCAGCCGTCGGCCACAAACTGCTGCGCGAGGTAATCGAGCAGCTCGGGATGCGAGGGGCGCTCGCCGGTCGTGCCGAAATTATCGACCGTGCGCACGAGGCCCGCACCCATCAGCCAGCCCCACGCGCGATTCGCGATCACGCGCGCGGTGAGCGGATGGGCGGCGCTCGCGATCCAGTCGGCCAGCTCACGCCGGCCGCTTTCGCCGGGCGAGAATTGCGGTGGCGCGCCGTGCGCCGCGACTTGCAGCAGGCCGCGTGGCGCCTTCGCGCCGAGGCTGCGCGCGACGCCGCGGATACGGATCTCAGTGTCGCCGATTTCGCCGGTCGCCTCGCGCACGCTCATCGCGACCGCACGCTTGGGTCCGCTCGCAGTCAGTTTTTTCAGGTCGGCCTCCAGCCCGCGTAACTCCGCCGCAGTTTTGCGGGCCGCGGGATCAGCGGGATCGGCGGGATCGGCTGGCTCGGCCAGCGTTTTCTTGGCGGCCTTTTTCGGACGATTGGAGGTGCCAGCCAAGACGACGGACGGCGGTTCCGCGCGCCCATCGGCCGCGAGGACCTGCAGCGCGTCCACGATCACGTAGCCGTCCGTGCCCTCGTTCGACACGAGCACGTAGCCGGCGCCGTCTTTCTCGAAGCGAAACTGCCCAAGGCTCACGAAGTGCCCCGCGAGCGGCGGCGCTGTGCGCTGGTTGACGACCACGGTGCTCTCACCGTCGGCGTGGAGAATGGTGACCGGGACGTTGGTCGCGCGATTGGGCTGCGGGGTGTAGGCGAAACGCACCTCGTAGTGGCCAGTCTGAGGAATCACCGGTGTAAACGTGACGGTGCGACGGCCCTTATCCTCATTGTTGTCGGTCAGGTAGCCGGTACCGAGATAAGGTTTCACGGTCTTCGAGTTGCTCCAGCCGCCGACGATCTTCGCCTGCTGGTCGTCGAGCACGACGCCGGGGAGCGCTGCGAGTGCGACCGCCTGACCGGCGGGGGGCGCACCGGCGGACTTGCGCAACCGGGCAATTTGTTTTTCGAGCGCGGCAACCTTGGCCTCCTGCGCAGCGAGCTCGAGCTCCACCGCCGGATTCGCAGGCAGCGAGGTGTCCACCCACTTGGCGACGTTGTCGGTGTAGTTGTGCAGCGTATGCGTGCTGCGGAGAATCCCGGCGAGCGCGTAGTAGTCGCGCGTCGGCACGGGATCGAATTTGTGATCGTGGCAGCGCGCGCAGCCAATCGTCATCCCGAGAAACGCCTTGCCGAGCGTGTCGAGCTGCTCGTCCACAATGTCCATGCGGAGCGCGTCTTTGTTCTGCTCCTCATAGTTGGTCGGGCCCAGCGCGAGAAACGCCGTCGCGGTGATCTGGCGGCGCTTTTCGTCGGGCGTCGCGGCGGGCAAGAGATCGCCGGCGAGCTGCTCGCGGATAAATTGGTCGAAGGGCAGGTCGCGGTTGAACGCGTCCACCACATAGTCGCGGTAGCGCCACGCGTCCTTGAACATCAGGGTGCGGCCGCCGCCACTCGATTCCGCAAAGCGCGCCACATCGAGCCAGTGCCGGCCCCAGCGCTCGCCGAACTGCGGCGAGGCCAGCATCGCATCCACCGCCACCGCGAACGCCTCGGGCGTGGACCGCGCATCGCGCACAAACGCCTCGAGCGCCTCGGGCGTCGGCGGCAGTCCGGTCAGGTCGAACGACGCCCGGCGCAACAGCACCGCGCGGTCGGCATCGCCAGCGGGCTTCAGGCCTTTCGCCGCCCAGGGCGCGGCGACAAAACGGTCGATGTCGGTGCGGGGCCAGTTGTTCGCCGCCGCTGGGACCGCTGGTTTCACCGGCGGCACGAAGGCCCAGAATTTCTTCCCTTCCTCGATCGTGAGGCCGACCTGTTTCGGTTTCGCATCCGCCGCGCCTGCCGCATTCGCAGCTAGGGCGACCGGCGGTCCTTCGGGCGAGGGCGCGCCGCGTTTCACCCACTCCTCGAGGAGGGCCACTTCCTCGCTCGGCAGTTGGGTCTTCGGCGGCATCGCCTCGAAATCGAGTCCCGTGTAGCGCACGGCCTTAATCAACGCGCTCTGCTCGACGTTGCCCGCCACGATCGCCGGGCCGGAATCGCCGCCCATCCGCCAGCCGTCCGCATGATCCAGGCGCAGGCCGCCCTTGATTTTTTTCCCGGGCTCCCCCGAGTGGCATTCGTAGCAACGCTCGACGAGCAGCGGTCGGATTTTCTTTTCGAAAAATTCGATGTCGGCCGCAGCCGCGCCGCGCGCGATTCCGCCCGAAAGCGTCAGAACGCCGGCCAAGGCCAAAAGGGTGGGGTGACTAGTCATGAGCGTGGGATCAGCGCGCCCGAAGGAGAAGCGAGCACAGCTTCGAAATCAAGAGCCCAGCTTCATCCAAAAATCAAACGCGAATCTTGCCCGCGAGTGTTTTTCCGCGCTACCTCCCCCACGCCGCCCCCGATTCCCACCCTTCTGCGGCCACCCCATGACCACGCCTTCCCGTCCGTTTCTGCTCTGCACCGCGCTGCTCGCCACCCTGCCGCCGCTCCCCGCCGCCGAGCCGCGGACCCCGACCCCAGCCGAGGTCACCGTGCTCTCACCCTTCGAGGTCACGGGCGAAAAAGATGTCGGCTACCAGGCCGGCAACACCATGTCCGGCAGCCGGCTCAACAGCAGCCTCAAGGACACGGCGGCGGCCGTCATGGTCTTTACACCGGAATTTCTCTCCGACTTCGGCGCGACCTCGCTGGCCGACATCATCGGCTACGCGCCGAACATGCAGGTGGACATGCTCGATGCCTCGGCCGACGCCAGCACCTCGTTCCTCGGCGGCAGCGATCTGCGCGACACCCGCATCCGCGTGCGCGGACTCTCCGCGAGCACCGCCGTAGATTTTTTTGAAACGGGCATCGCCGTCGACACCTACAATACCGAGCGCCTCGAACTCTCGGGCGGACCCAACTCCATCCTCTTCGGCTTCGGTTCGCCCGGCGGGCTCGTCAATATCATGACCAAACGCGCGCAGGTGGCGCGGAACCGCACCTCGCTCCGGACCCAAGTGGGCGAATGGGCTCACCGGCGCTTCGAGCTCGACCACAATCAGGTTATCCTTCCCGGGAAAATCGCCTTGCGGCTCAATGGGCTCCTCCAAAATTCCGGCGGCTGGCGTCGCTGGGATTATAACGACAGCAGCCGGGGCGCGTTGTCGCTCCGCGTGAACCCGTGGAAAAACACGACCGTCATCGCCAACTACGAGAACGGGCAAATGAAGTCCCACGTCACCCGGCCGCTGAACGCGTTCGACGCGCTCGCGCTCTGGCAGGCGAGCGGTTCCGCGACCCTCAACGACGCGGCGTGGACCACCGCGAACCGCGCCACCGGCATCAACCGCAACACCGCGGTAAAAAATATCTACATCACGTCCGGCAGCGGCGCCACGCCGTTTGTGGTCACCACGAAAAATGTCACCAATTTCCGATTACTCGAGAGCACCTACGACGATCTCAACCTCGCCGCCGACCTCCGCGCGGGATTGTCCATGGTGCCTGCGTCGCAGATTCCGTTTCGCATCAGCACCTATGGCCCGGGCGCGGGGCGCGACACGAATTTCGACCGGGTCATCACGACTGTCGAGCAGCGGCTCGCCCCGAACCTCACCCTCGAGCTCGCCTACAACCGCGAACGTTCGAAGCAGTGGGTAAAAGCGCCCGTCAACAACTCTGTCCTTTTTACCGGCGACCCGAACACCGTCATCCCCGATCCGGCCGGCGGCGCGACCCCGGTGGCGAATCCCAACGCGCGCGCGCTCTACCTCGAAAGCCGCTGGGTGGTCGACCGTGGACAAACCGGCAACGATGTCGCCCGCGCTTCCCTCGCGTGGGAGCTCGATCTCGGGAAAACCTTCGGCCGACACAAACTCGCCGGCATGGCGGAACACGGAAAGCTGAGCGCATTCCGTTACCCCGGCGTCGAGATTCTCGTCGATGCCGCCGGCGTGCCCATCGGCAACGCCGCGCTGCCGGAAAATGCGGCGAACTTCGTTTTCCGGCGGCACTACGTCGTACCCGGCAATTTCGACACCTACTTCGTCGGCCAGGGCACGGACAACTTCACCGTCGTACGCGACGGTAAGACTTACCACAACACCTTCATCAACTCGAGCGTAGCGGGCGGCTTCATCGGCCGGACCGTCGCTACACTGCTCGCGGCGACGCAGAGTGCGTTTTTCGACTCGCGCCTCGTGATCACCGCCGGCATCCGCGGCGATCGCATCCGCTTCGACCAACACGGCGACACCCGCCTCTCCGCCAACGATCCCGACGTGCGTGCCGGCCTCGCGATTCAAAACACGGTCAAGTTCACCGCGGAGGTCGTGGACCAGACGGAATTCAAGCCGATCACCAGCACACTCGGCAGCGTCTTCCACGCGACGAAGGTGTTTTCCGTTTTCTACAACCATGCCAACAACAACGCCCAGCCGCCGCTCAACGCGCGCGTGCTCCCCGATGAAAAGCTCCCGCCGCCCTTCGACGGCCTGAGCGACGACGCCGGCTTCATGCTGAACCTGCTCGACGGAAAAGTGTTTCTGCGCGCGACGGCCTTCCAAACCTCCCAGAAACAATCGAGCGGCGGCACCTTCGGCATCGGGCTCAACTCCGGCGAAAACAACCTCGTCGCCCCGAGCACGCGCATCCTCGACACGCTGCTCGCCGCCAACCGTATCACTGCCACCGAGTACACCGCGCACCTGATCGGCGACGAAGCCAACCTCACCGGCACCTCCGACATCGTGAACCGCGGCTACGAACTCTCCGCGTGGTTTAACGTCACAAAGAACCTCACCGCCGTCGTGAATTTCTCCTACACGAAGACGGACCGGTCCTCGATCGTGCCCGAGTTTGAAGGCTGGTTCGAGCGCGAGAACGCCTACTGGCACCGCACGCCCGGCTCCGGCGCGCTCGTCAATTCTGCGTCCGGCCTGACGATCGACGCCGAGGCCGCGTCGCTCCAACGCGTGATGGCAGGCGTGCGCGAGTTCTACAATTTCGGATACGGCGAGCGCCCGTATAAGGGTAACGTGAGCGGCCGCTACACGATGACCGAGGGGAAATTCCGGGGCGCATTCGTCGGCAGCGGTATCCGCTGGCAAGGCACCTCCGCGCTCGGCCGCGCGTATCTCGGCCGCGCCCCGAACGGCAACCGGACCTTTGGCGCAACGTATTACGGCCCCGAGGACTTCAAGATGGACACCTTCGTCGGCTATCGGCGAAAGCTCAACGTGGGGCGGAGGAGCACCGACCTGACGGTGCAACTCAACGTCACGAACCTCACCGACGAAGACGAGGTGATGCCGCTTCGCTACAATAATTTCAAATCCGGCACCACGCGCGTGCTGCTGCTTGAGCCGCGGAAATTCCGGCTGACGGTGGGACTGGGGTTCTGAGGTGAGTCGCGGCGGCGGGAGCGAGCTGGCTCGCAACTCCTGCGGCCTTGATCGGATGGGTCACAGGGATTGCGCCCCGTGACCCTTCCATATCACCGGACGTGCGGTTGTCCGCATCCGGCGGTTGCATCTCAGGCAACAGCTGACTCCGTTGGCTTCGTTTGTCGGCTTCGTCTGCCTACTTGCCGCCCGCGGGCGGCTGCCACGGCGTGGTACCGCCGCGCTGCACGTGGAGGCGGAGGGCGGCCTGGAGTTCGCGCGCGACCTTTTGATTTTCCGCGAAGAGGTTGGTCGTCTCCTGCGGGTCGTCCTTCAGATTGTAGAGTTCGAGCGCAGCGTAGGGGCTGTTTTGCATCAGCTTCCAGTCGCCCTTGATGATCGCTTCGTAGCTTTTTCCTCCGTACGCGGGGCCGCCTTCGCGACGGACAAAATACAGCTCGCGCGGCTCCGTCGCCGCTGACGCCGCCGGCGCGTCGCCGCGCAACACGGGCAGCAGGCTCACGGCATCCGTGCCGGCTGGACGCGTCATGCCCGCAGCCTCGAGCGCCGTCGCGAAAATATCGAAGGTCAGGCCCGCGTAGTCGCTCGTCGTGCCGGGGGTCACTTTCCCCGGCCACCGCAGCACAAACGGCACGCGTAAGCCGCCGTCGTAGTGGCTTTGTTTTCCGTCGCGCCACGGATCGTTGTTCTGCGCGTGGGGGAGCGAGCCGCCGTTGTCGGAGGTGAGCACGACGAGCGTGTTTTGCTCGAGGCCGGTGGCCTTCAGCGCCGCGAGCACCTGGCCGACGCCATCATCGAAGTGCTCGACGAGCGCGACGTTCAGCGCGCGTTTCCCGTCCATGGCAGGCGCGCGTCGCTGCACGCGCGCGAGCCACTCGGCGGGCGGCTCCATCGGAAAATGCGGGGCGTTGTAGGCGAGGTAGAGAAAGAAGGGCGACTTCGCGGCGGCGCGCTCGCGCAGATAATCGCGCGCCCACGCCGTGAAAATATCCGTGGCGTGTCCGACCGGATCGACGACCTCGCGATCGCGGCGCATATAATTGTGACCCTGGCGGCGGTGCGTCGTGTAGCTGTCCATCATGTCGTCGAGGAAGCCGTGGAAAAAATCGAAGCCGCGGTCGTTAGGCGTGCCGGGCGCGGTGAGGCCGAGGTTCCACTTGCCGATGATCGCGGTGTGATAGCCGGCCGCGCGCAAGTGATTCGCGATCGTCGGTACCTTGGGATCGAAATAGCCCCACGTATTTGCCGGATCGGTACGGATGAGGCCGGGCACGCCGACGCGGTCCGCGTAACGGCCGCTCATCAGCGCGGCGCGCGTAGGCGAACACACGGTGGCATTGGCGCGCATGCGGGAGAACCGCATCCCTTCCGCCGCGAGGCGATCGAGGTGGGGTGTCTGCACATCCGCTCCGGGGCGATAGGCCGACATGTCGCCGA
>CAMATV010000092.1 GCA_945861235.1 Opitutus sp. GAS368 | reverse complement strand
CGTTGCGGCGCTCGATCTCGAGTTGGTGAAGATCGCGGTAGCTGTGCTTCCGGCTATAAAAAGCGGGCAGCGGCACGAGGAGTGCGAGCGCGGAGGCGACGAGAATCAACCAAGGGAGAGTCATTGCGTGCGGAGTGCGATTAGTGGAGCCACGATTTCGGGATGCGTGCTTTGGGCGTCAACGCTCGGAGTATTTTTACGAGAAAATTTTCGGAATTAAAAGATGGGCGCATGGAGGTAATTAGCCCGTGGACTAAGCGATGGATTAAGCGATCGAGGTAACGACGTTTTATAAATAAATTAATCCATACAAGGGATTTATACCAATGTCCCTAGATAAATAGACTATACAGAAGCCACGAAATCCGGTAAGAATTGGGGATGGCGCGATATTTCCCGAAATTAGGTGAAGCGGTGGTGGCAGAAATCGAAGCGGCGTGGGCGCAGGCCCAGCCTGAATGGGCGCGGCGGCGCTTGTTGGTGGTGCGCTTGATCGCGCAACACGAGCTGACGGCCGCGCAGATCATGCGAGTGGCGCAAGTGTGCCGGCAGACCGTGTTCGTTTACCGGGACAAAGTGGTCGACGGCGGGGTGGCCGAATTGCTGCGTCGCGAGCGGGCGCCCGGGCGCGAGCCGGCGGTGCGCGGGGCGGTGAAAACTGAATTCCTCCAGCGGCTGGACGAAGGCAAGTTCCGCCGCGCCAAGGACGCGCAGGCGTGGATCAAGAAACGCACGCGTCAGACGCTGAGCGAGAGCGGTGTCCGCAAGGTGCTGCGACGTCTCGGTGGGAAGCTGAAGGTGCCGCGCAAGAGCCATGCTAAAAAAGATCCGGCCAAGGCCGCGGCATTCAAAGTCGCACTGCCGCAAAAACTGGCGGCCATCGCGGGCGAGGCGGCCAGGTCGGGTCAAGCGGTGCGGTTGTGGGTGCTCGACGAACATCGCTATGGCTTGCTGCCAGTGATCCGGCGAGTCTGGGGCCGACGCGGCGTGCGCATCCACGTGCCTTACGCCACTCGCTACCAATGGGGTTACCTCCACGAGGCGATGGAGGTGGACGGCGCCAACAAACTCGAACTGCTCTTCACCCCCTGCATCGACCAGGACGTGCATGCGCTCTTTCTGCGACAGATCAGCCAAACTGAGCCGGCGGCGTTGCACGTGGTCATCCAAGATCAGGCCGGTTTCCACTTGCCGGAAGACGATGCCCGCCTGCCGGCCAACCTGCGTTTGCTCCCGCTACCGCCCTACAGCCCCGAACTCAATCCCGTCGAAAAACTCGGTGACCTAGTCAAAGACGAAGTCTGCAACCGACTCTATCCTTCCCTGCGCAAGCTCGAGGATCGGATCATCGCGGCCCTGCGCCCTTGGCGCTCCGACCCGGCGAAGGTGGCCCAACTCATCGGTTCCGGCTGGCTCCTCGATGGACTAAACAGTGGCGCGCAAATCTAAAGTCTATTAATTAAGGGACGTTGGTATAATTCTTGCTCGCACTCGTCTGCTGGAGGGCCGCGATGAACTCGCGGCCTTTTCGTGTCGGAGTCAGCGCCGCGCTCACTCCCCATCGGGGCGGAGCAGGTCACTCCCCGAGTTTTTTTCCCGGCACGAGGTGGTTCTGCACGTAGTCGCGGACGCTAGCGACCAGCGGCGTCATCGCCTTGGCGTATCCGGTCGCCCGCAGCTTCGCGGTGTCGGCCTGGGTGAAATACTGATATTTGCCGCGCAAGACTTCCGGCATGTCGACAAAGTCGATGGCGGGCTCGCGTCCCAGCGCCGAAAAAATCGCGCGCGTCAACGTGAGCCAGGTATTCGCCTGACCGCTACCGAGATTGTAGAGTCCGCCAGCTGCCGTCGCCTGTTCGGCAAAGTGCAGGGTCATCTCGACCGCATCCTTCACATACAGGAAATCGCGCATTTGCTCGCCGTCTTTAAACTCCGGTTTGTGACTCTTGAAAAGTTGAACGCGGCCAGTCGCGAGGATTTGTTGATAGGCCTTGTTAACCAGCGAACGCATATCCGCTTTGTGATCTTCATTGGGCCCGAAGACGTTGAAATATTTTACCCCAACGATTCGTTTTAACCAACCCTCCCGTTGCGCGTGCAGGTCGAAGAGATGCTTCGAGTAGCCATACATATTCAACGGACGCAGCCGCGATAACTCGTCACTCCTATCATCCATGCCCTGCGCGCCGTCGCCATAGGTGGCCGCCGACGACGCATAGATGAAGCGGGCGCCGTGCTCCAGCGACCAAGCCGCGAGCTCTTTGGTCACGTTGTAATTGTTGTCGATGAGATAGGCCGCGTTTTTCTCCGTCGTGGCCGAGCAGGCGCCGAGATGGAATACCGTGGAGAATTTTCCGAACGCCGCAGGAGAGTGCCGGAGCTGCTCGCGAAAGAAACTGGCCTCGACGTAGTCGGCGAATTTCAGCGGCACCAAATTCTTCCACTTTTCATCGCTGCCGAGGAGATCGGTGATGACGATGTTGGTGTGGCCGCGCTCGTTGAGCGCCCAGACGAGTGCGCTGCCGATGAAGCCGGCGCCACCGGTTACGAGGATACGACCGTCGAGTGTGCTCATGGTGATTTCAACTGTCCTTGGACAATTCCTCCGAACGCGCCTTGGCGGCGAGCACCGTTTCCCGGATCACGCCGCGGAAGTCCCGCGCAGCCATCCGTTGCAGGCCCGCAAACGTGGTGCCGTTGGGCGAGGTCACTTGATTCCGCAGTGTCTCTGGCTCGATATTTTTTCGTGCCAGCAGACGTGCGGCACCGAGTAGGGTCTCGACGGCGAGTGTTTGGGCGGTTTCCGGTGCGAGCCCGGCGGCCACACCAGCGTCGCGCAGCGCGGCGGCGAATTCAAAAACGTAGGCCGGCCCGCTGCCGCTCACCCCCGTGACGGCGTCCATTTGCGGTTCGGCGACTTCCACGGCCTTCCCGAGCGCACCAAGGATGGTTTCGACGGTGGCGCGATCGGTGGCGCTGAGTGGGGCCGTGACGCACCAGCCGGTGATACCTGCGCCGATTTGGCCGGGCGTGTTGGGCATCGTGCGTACGATGTTGCGCGCCCGTGGGAAAACGTGGCGCAGGCTAGAGATTTTCTTCCCGGCGAGAACCGAGAGCACGAGTTTCCCCTCTGTCAGATTGGCGAGTGCTGGGTCAGCCGTCGCGAGGTGCTGGGGTTTGAACGCTACGACCAAGGTGTCGGCGCCGGCCAGGAGCTCGACCAAAGAGCGCGCTTGGAGAATGCCGGTCTTTTCTGCGAGGACGGCGGCGGATTTGCCACTGGCACTAAAACACCTGAGGTCGGATTGAGGTGCCGCGTTTTTTGCCAGCAAACCTTCGGCAAAGGCGGTGGCCATGTTGCCGGAACCGAGGAAGGCGATCATACTCATGGAAGTGTTTGCGGACCTTTTTTTAAACTGGATGAGTGCCGTCGACCGCCCCCGCGCTGAGACCCTCCCGTTTGCTTTCCTTGGTCGTGCGTGCCGTGCCGTAGATCACTGGAATGTCGCGGATGCCCTCGCGCTCCACGGTTCGTTTCAGGAACGCGACGTTGCTGGATTGGTCATCGACGACTCGAATCGAGAGGGCAGCCATGGGGAGAAAATGAGAACTGGCGAGTGCCCAGCGCAAGCTAGTGCGTTGCGCGGAGGTGAAACGCCTTGATTGTATTCTTCATCAGCATCGCGACCGTCATCGGGCCGACGCCGCCGGGGACGGGCGTGATCTTCGCGCAGAGCGGCGCGACGCTCGGGAAGTGCACGTCGCCCGTGAGCCGGTAGCCCGTTTTCTTGCTGGAGTCAGGCACCCGGTTAATGCCGACGTCGATGACGACGACTCCGGGCTTCACCATGTCGGCAGTGACGAACTCGGCCCGACCGATGGCGGCGATGAGCACGTCGGCCTGGCGCGTGAGTGTCGGGAGGTTCGCGGTTCCGGAGTGGCAAATGGTGACGGTGCCGTTTGCCCCCGCACGTTTCTGGAGCGCGAGGAGCGCGATGGGCTTCCCGACGATGAGTGAGCGACCCAACACGACGACGTGTTTCCCCTTGAGGTCGGTGCCGCTGCGCGCGAGGAGTTCCATGATGCCGGCCGGCGTGCAGGAGACAAATCCGGTGTCATCCTCTTGAGCAATCTTGCCGAGGTTGATCGTGTTGAAGCCGTCCACATCCTTGTCGGGTGAGACGCGCCTAAAGACCGCGACCTCGTCGATGTGTTTCGGCAACGGAGACTGGACCAGAATGCCGTCTACGGTGGCATCAACGTTGAGGCTGTCGATCAGGGCGAACAGTTCCTCCTGCGTGATGGTGACGGGCGGAAGAATGATCCGGCTGGTGACGCCAATGTCCGCAGCGGTCTTTTCCTTTTTTTTCACGTAGGAGACCGACGCGGGGTCCTCGCCCACGCGCACCAAGGCGAGACATGGTTTGCGGCCCGTGAACGTGGCGACTTCGGCCTTGAGTTCGGCGATGAGGGTGGTGGCGGCTTGATTTCCGTCGATCAATTCCATGAGTAAAAGATTCCCCGAACCGACGGAAGGTGGCCTCCGGGGTTTCAGGCGAGCAGGATTATTTCAACTGCAGGGTTTCAACTTGGATGACGATTTCCTTGGAGTCGGGAGCGTTTTTGGCCGCACCGAAAACGACCACGGTATGGTTGGCGTAATTCTCGATTTGGTCGGTCTGGAGGAGCTTGGAGACGTCCAAGTAAGCGTAACGTTTGCCGGCATCGTCCGTGAGTGCCCAATCGTAAGGGCGGCGCGGGGTGAACGGACGACGCGTGGAGACAAACTTGCCTGCGAATTGGCGCGGGAGTGTGCTCGCGCCGCCGTCGCCGAGATTGACGGTGGGGGCGGCGTGTCCGGGCGTTGCCACGCCATAAACTCCGGGCGAAACGGGCGGGGCTGACATCGGCGCACCGACCGGTGGAGTGGGCGCCGCCGCGGCGCTGGCCGGCGTGCTCGCGAACGAGGGGGTCGAGTCCGCCGGGCCGCCGATGTAGATATAGGCGGTGAGTTTTCGCTCGAGGCGGATCTGCGTCCATTTCCCGTGCAGCCCTGTGAGTGTGCTTTGGTCGTCTTTCTGAGCAACAGTCAGCACCCCGCCATCGAGTTTGGGCGCCAAGTAGAGGTTGCACCCTACTTTCACGTCGAGGCCCTTCGTGAGGTCTTTGTTCTGCACATAGGCCTCGAAGGGGCCAGGCAGCTCGATGGCGAGCCAACCTGCGGGTATCCCGGCGACCGCATCGGCCGTTGCGGCGGGCTCCGTGCCCGCCTTCAGGAACGTGAAGGCAGGGGAGGACTGGTCCGGCTGGGTGTGGACGGCCGTGGTCTTGGTCAGTGGCGCGGCGAACGCTGCGGCAGTCGCGATAGAGACGGCGAGCAGGAGCAGTTTAGTCTTCATGAATGAGAGGAGTATCGCTGGGTTCGATGGTCGTAGCTTCGAGGGTAGCCCGCGGTGTACGCGGATTTTGAAACAACAGTTCGATTTCCTTCGCGGAAAGTTTTTTCATCGCGCGGGTAGGGATTCCTTTCAAGGGGAACGCCCCAATCTGATAGCGGCGGAGGCGTTTTACATCGTAGCCGAGCGTGGTGAAGAGGAGGCGGATTTCGCGTTTCTTGCCGTGATGCATGTGCACGTCGAGATTGGTGGCCTCATTGCCCGCACCGGGATGGATGAGCGCGGCTCGTTCGACTTTTAGCCGCTCGCCGTCAAACGTGATACCCTTGATCAGCAGCGGGAGACGTTTCGAGGGAAAGGGGTTCTTCAGGATAACGTGGTAGCGTTTCGTGACGAGGTTCGAGGGATGGGTCAGGCGTTGGGCGAGATCTCCGTCGGTGGTGAGAATGACGAGACCTTCGCTATCCTTGTCGAGGCGACCGGCGCAAAAAAAACGATACTTGGCGAATTCCCGCGGCAGCACGGTGAAAACCGTATCGGGATTGTGTGGGTCGTCGTTGGTGCACGCAAGGCCCCGGGGCTTGTTCATCGCTAGCGTCAAACGCGGCTGCACGGTGGAGCGAACATTTTTTCCGCTCGCGGTGATCCGGTCGACGCCGGGCGTTACCTTCTGCCCGAGGGTGGCAACCACGCTGTTCACCCACACCTCGCCCTGCGCGATCAGGGCTTCGGCGGCTCGTCTCGAACAGAGGCCGGAGTCGGCGAGGTATTTTTGCAGGCGGATAGGCTCGGTGGATGACATGGACGAAGCGCAGTGGGCGGGAAATCGGTTCCGTCTGCAAGCCTGCGCACCGATTGAAAGTGGCTTGCGTGCCGGATCATCGCGGAGCTTCATCCGCGCTTCCTCTATGTCCGCCCCTGCCGACACCTCTACTTACTCCAAGGATCAACCGTTCTCGGCGAAAATTACCGAGAACCGGCTTCTCAATAAGCCCGGCTCCGCCAAGGAAACGCGACATTTTGTCGTGAGTCTGACGGGCAGTGGCCTCCACTACACAGCAGGCGACTCGCTCGGCGTCTTTCCGACTAACCGGCAGAGCGAGGTTACGGAGATCTTGCAACGTCTCGGTGCGACTGGCGAGGAGCTCGTCTCGCCCGCGATGCTCAAACTCCCGGCACCCATTTCATTGCGCGAGGCGCTGTCGTCTCGCTTGGCCTTGGGTAATCTATCTCCCCGGATCATGGGCACCTTGGCGGCGAAGGCCACCGACGCAGGCGAGCGCGCCAAGCTCGCGGGTCTGCTCGCGCCCGAGTCGAAGGAGGTGCTGGCTGCGTTCCTTCATGGCCGTGAATACGTGGACCTGTTGGCGGAGTTTCCGAGTGCCCAGCTCACCCCGCAGGAGTTTGTGGACCATTTGCGGAAGTTGATGCCGAGGCTCTACTCAATCGCATCGTCGCCGAGAGTTCATCCGTCGGATGTCCACCTCACGGTCGCCGTGGTCCGCTACGAAACGAACCATCGTGAGCGGGTGGGCGTGTGTTCAACCTTCATGGCAGACCGGGTGCAAGTAGGGACAACGCCCACGCCGGTGTTTGTGTCGCATTCTCATTTTTCCCCGCCAGAGGATGGCGCGAGGGATTGCATTATGGTGGGACCGGGCACCGGAATCGCACCGTTTCGGGCGTTTGTGCAAGACCGTGTGGCGAGCGGTGCGACCGGGCGGAACTGGGTTTTTTTCGGCGACCAAAAGAGTGCGACCGACTACCTTTACGGAGAGGAATGGGACGCCTATGTAGCCCAAGGGCACGTGGCGCGTCTCGATTTGGCGTGGTCGCGCGACCAACTGCTGAAGGTCTATGTGCAGGATAAGATCCGGGCCAACGCCGCCGAGCTGTGGACGTGGATTCAGGGTGGCGCACATTTCTACGTTTGCGGCGATGCGAAGCGCATGGCGAAGGATGTCGACGTGGCCTTACACGATACGATCGCGGAGCAGGGAAGTATGACGCCCGCGCTCGCGGCGGACTACGTCAAGCAGTTGAAAAAGGAGAAGCGCTATCAACGGGACGTGTATTGAACGATGTATTGAACGAAGTTGACGATTGGCGGTTGCCGATTGGATTTTCCTCCGTTCACATCACGCGCGAATTAGAAAAAATATGCTCACGTTTACCCATCGCACTGCCCTGATTACGGGCGCCGGCCGAGGCATCGGCAAAGCCATCGCTGAAACGCTCGCCAAACAAGGCGTGACCGTCATCTGCGTCTCAAAGTCAGCCGAATCTTGCGGTGCGACCGCCGCCGCGATCATCGCCGCGGGTGGCAAGGCGAAGGCTCTGGCCGTTGATGTCGCCGATGGCGCAGCCATCGCCAAGGCGTCGGAGGAGTTGCTGAAAGAGTTTCCCACCATCGACATTCTCGTGAACAACGCCGGCATTACGCGTGATGGCTTGTTGTTTCGGATGAGTGAGTCCGATTGGAGCGATGTCATTGGGACGAATCTCACGAGCTGTTTCCATTGGACGAAATTGATCGGTCGCCCGATGACGCGGGCCCGCTGGGGGCGGATCGTTAATATCGCGTCCGTCAGTGGCATTATGGGCAACGCCGGCCAGGCCAACTATTCGGCCGCCAAAGCCGGGATGATTGGGTTGACCAAGACCCTCGCTCGCGAATTCGCTGGCCGCAGTGTGACGGTCAATGCGGTCGCTCCTGGATTCATCAAGACCGACATGACCACGGAGTTTGTGAACAACCCCGAAGTGTCGGCGAAAATCCTCGAAGCCGTGCCCCTCAAACGCTTCGGCGAAGTGGCGGACGTCGCGAATATCACGGCCTATCTTTGCTCCGAGGAAGCCGGCTACATTACCGGTCAGGTTTTTTCCATTGACGGCGGCATGGCAATGTGAACCCTCCGCCTATCCGCTTTTCCCTCTAAAATTTCCGAAAATGGCTGACCAAAAAACCATCGAACAACGCGTCAAAGAGATCATTGTTAACCAGCTCAACGTTAACGAAGAGCAGATCACTCCGACCGCATCTTTCCTCGACGACCTCGGCGCTGACTCACTCGACACCGTCGAATTGATCATGGCCTTTGAAGAGGAGTTTAAGGATGAAATTAAGGGAGAAATCCCTGAGGCCGATGCCGAGAAACTGCAGAATGTCGGACAAGTCATCGATTACATCAAAGCCAAAGCTGGCGCTGCCTAAGATTTAACGTCTTCATTATCTTTGGCGTTCTGCCCATTTCCGATCCGGAAATATCTGGCAGGACGCCTTTTTGTTTTCTGAACAACCGAATTTCCTCCCCGAGTATGGAAATGCCTTCGTCTTCACGCCGCGTCGTTGTCACGGGGCTCGGGGTAGTTGCCTCCATCGGCCACACCGTGGATGCTTTTTGGGAAAGTTTGGTGGCAGGCCGAGGGGGTATTCACCGGATAACGCTGTTTGATCCGAAGGACTTTGCCAGTCAGGTCGGGGCGGAAGTGCGCGATTGGGATCCAGCCGATCACATGGATGCGAAGGAGGCGCGGCGCAATGACCGTTACACGCACTTCGGCTTCGTCGCCGCAAAACAGGCCGTGACCGACTCCGGTCTCGATATGACGAAAGAAGACGGTGACCGAGTGGGCGTGATTGTAGGGTCTGGTATTGGCGGCATGTATACGTACGAGTCGCAGCTCAAAGTGCTCGCCGAACGTGGTCCCCGTAAAGTTTCACCGTTCACGATACCCTCGCTCATTGGCAACATGTGCTCGGGGTTGGTCGCCATCGAGTATGGTGCGCGCGGTCCGAACTTCGGCGTCGTCTCTGCGTGTGCGACCGGAACCCACGCCCTGGGAGAGGCGGCCCACACGATTCGGCGCGGAGATGCCGATGTGATGATCGCCGGGGGGAGCGAGGCAGCCATCACGCCGTTCGCCTACGCGAGTTTTTGCTCGATGAAGGCGATGAGCACGCGCAACGACACACCGGAGACGGCTTGCCGCCCGTTTGACCGCGGTCGCGACGGTTTCATCATGGGCGAGGGCGCCGGCGTGCTGGTGCTCGAGTCGCTGGAGCACGCGCAAGCTCGCGGGGCCCGGATCTACTGCGAACTCGCGGGCTACGCCGCGACCTGTGACGCTTTCCATATCACCCAGCCCGATCCGGAGGGCAAGGGCCTGTCGATGGCGATGAAGCGAGCGCTCGCCAGCGCTGCGGTCAGGCCTGACCAGATCGATTACATCAACGCCCATGGGACGAGCACGCCCTACAACGATAAATTTGAGACGCTCGCCATTAAGAAAGTATTCGGCGACCACGCGTGCAAGGTGCCCATCAGCTCGACCAAATCGATGACGGGGCACCTCCTCGGTGCCGCGGGTGGAATCGAGTCGGTCATTTGCGTGAAAACGATTCAGTCGCAACTCATCGCGCCGACGATCAATCTCGAGAATCCCGATCCTGACTGCGATCTCGATTACGTGCCGAATGTCGCCCGCGCCGCTAGAGTGCAAACGGT
>CAMATV010000091.1 GCA_945861235.1 Opitutus sp. GAS368 | reverse complement strand
CTTTCCGCCAGTCCCTCGGTGCAACGTTTCTCCATAATGGCGCTCCCCGCAGCGGACGTCGGCCGGAAGGATTGTTCGAGCGGCTTGCGATTATCCCCGTGCGCTTCGGCAAGCGTGCGTGAGGCGAAAAAATCTTCGCGGTCCGCGGTTGCGGCGAAAAAATCACCTGTGGTGCACGAAGCTACGCGGGGAGATCGGGCGAATCGTGGTCGAGGGCGGCCGGATTTTTCGAGTGCTGCGGGTAGTTCCAGGGCAGCCAAGCGGGCCTTCCCTCCGCCCGGAGCTTCTTCACGCTACAAAGCGCCTTTGTCTCCCCTAGGTATATCACCCTTGCCAATCCACCAATCCCTGAAACCAATC
The DNA here is from genome assembly GCA_945861235.1 of Opitutus sp. GAS368. Lineage (GTDB taxonomy): Bacteria > Verrucomicrobiota > Verrucomicrobiia > Opitutales > Opitutaceae > GAS368. The sequence continues at coordinate 9,572 of CAMATV010000091.1, read as the reverse complement.
TTGTCGCTGCCATCCCCCCAGCACTTTTAACGACGCCAGGGACATCCCCGTGCTTCGACCCGACTCGGAGCCTTTCCGCCCGTTCACTGCCCAAGTGCAGCCACCCAAGCCAAAATCTTACCTCGTAACCATGAAAACTCCACGCTCCCACTCCAGATGTTTCGTTCTGCTCGCGGTCGTGGCCGCCGTTCCGGTGGAAGCGCAGACGGTTCCCGCAACCCCAGCCACTGACCCCAAAGCCATCGTGTTGTCGGTCTTCGAGGTGAACTCGGACAAGGAGACCGGCTATTCGGCGCTCAGCACCATGACCGGCACCCGAACCAATGAGAGGCTGTTGGACCTGCCGAATTCCATCTCGGTGATGACCAAGGAATTTCTCGAGGACATCGCGATCAACAACTTCATGGATGCGGTCGATTTCGCGACCAATGCCGAGAACACCTTTAACGACCAGGGCACCCGCGGGGCGGTCGCGGGCTCCCGCTCGGGCAACTCGTTCAATATTCGCGGCACAGTCTCCACGCGGCAGTTGCGCGACGGCTTCCCGTGGTACATCGCGCAGGACATGTACAATACCGAGCGCATCGAGTGGGCGCGCGGCCCCAATGGACTCGCCTTCGGCGACATCGACGTGGGCGGAATCCTCAACGTCGGCACCAAGCGGGCGTTGTCGAAGCGGCAGTATTCGACGCAGATCCGCTATGACAACTGGGGCAGCCAGCGCTATTCGATCGACCTCAATCAGCCCATCGCGAAAACCGGCGTTTCGGTGCGGCTGAACGCCATTCACGGGGAAAACGAGTCCTGGCGGCAGCGCTCCGGAGCTGTGCTCCGCGGCTACGCCGCCGCGATCCGCTGGGATCCCTTTGCGCATCATCGGACGATTATCGACTTCACCTACGAGCATGGGAAGCAACGCGAGGGCTTCGGTCACGCCGTGTTGGACGACCAGACGGCGGGTTATGTTCGCGGCACGGGCACCAATGCGCTCGATGCGGATCCGAATCGGCCCGGCAGCCAGAGCAACGGAGCAGGCCGGAACCTGCTCGCCAGCGCCACCAGCACCAACCATCCGCACGTCCTGATCGATGGCCGCGTCTATAATCCTCAATCCACCAGCACGGCGGCATTCCGCAGTTCCTGGCTGCCGCAGGGTGCGACGGTCGCCGATGGCATCGACCCCGTAAATCCCCGGCAACTACCGCTCCTGGGCATCTCCGAATCCATCGTGCCCCGGGGCGAGGACTGGGGCGGCCCGGACAATAGCCTGACGACCACGTTCTTCGCCTACACCCTCGAAATGCGGCACACGGTGACCGACCGCCTCCACCTGCTTTTCGCGCACAATGCCCAGAAGGACGACACGAACCGCGGAAACTTCTTCAACGGCAATCCGGGAAACTACGGTACGCGCGACGTGATGATCGACGTGGATCCGTTCCTGCCCGACCCGACGGATGTAACGCGCACCCGCCTGATTCCCAACAAGCGGTACGAGCAGTACTACGTGAATCACTATCCCGCCACGATCATCGATGGTCACGACGTGGTGAACTTTCGCGCTGCCGCGGTTTTCGATGCGTCGCTGCCCTGGTCGATCCAGCAGCGTTTTGTGCTCGGCGCCAGTTACCGCAATGAAAGCTACTACAAGGACACCTTTTCGCGCTCGCTCTCGCGGGAGGAGATTCTGCGCCGGGGTTACACCGGCGTCGAGGCGCGCTACTCGAGCAACTTTTTCTATTATCGACACTATCTCACCGACGGCAACAGCGACGCCGCCCTGGCCGATCCCGTCATTCCGGGGATCACCAAGGATTTTCGTTTCACGCAGGAGGGAGGCAGCTCGCGCTTTAAGCAGAACCTCGGCTCGGCCAACCTCAGCATGCTGGGCGCCTACTTCAAGGGCCGCCTGCGCTCCAGCGTCGGCATCAGCCGCGACTACTTCAAGCAACGTGCTTACAAACCCCTCCGGGCCGACCCCGTCACTAACGAGCAAAAGTTTGTCGATCTGAATGACAACCTGATCGAAAACGACGGCATGAACCGGATCGACCCGCCCCTCGTTCCGTTCTCGGCCCAGTGGGTGACCAATCAAACCTACGGCGCCGTGTGGCACGTGACTCCCTGGCTTTCGTTCACCGGCGGCTATTTCGAATCGAGCCAGTTCAGCGACAATTTCGCCCGCGATCTCAACGGCAACCCCCGGATGCCCAAGACTGGCGAAGGTAACGATTACAGCGTTCGCTTCAACCTGTTGGATCAGCGGGTGGGCCTCAACGTCACCTACTTTCAAACCTCCTCCGAAAACATCGCCAGCACCGTCAACGCCCAAGTCATCAACGAGCTCAATCTGCTGCTGGCAAATCCGTTCTTCAACAACGGCGACTACCGGGATCAGCGCGCTCACGGCTACGAGGTCGAGTTGGTCACCAACATGGCGCGCAACTGGACAGTTCGCGGCTCCCTCGGCACGAACTACCTCATATTTTCCCGCTTCTTCCCCCTGCTGGAGGAAAAGCTGACCTTGGCGCGCGCCGCGGCAAGTTCGCGTGGCCTGAACCCGAACGACGCCACGCTGATCACGCGGGAGTATTTGGTGGACCAAGCAGCCAGCGCCACCGGCAGGGGCCGCAAGAGCATCAACCTGACTTCACGCTATAGTCTGACGGAGGGCAAGCTGCGCGGGCTGTCGGTGGGAGGTTCCATCCGCCATTATTACTCCAAGGATCGGGCGGCGGTGAATGTCGGCGGGAGGGATGTGCTGCCCTTTACCAAGACTAAGGCCCTGACCGTCTACAGTCCGTTCGTGAGTTACCGAAAGAAGATGCGCCAGTACTCTTGGACCGCACAGCTCAACGTGAACAACATCCTCGACCGGGTCTCCGATCAGGGAAACTCCTACCGGTACACGCGCTGGACGGACCCGCGTCAGATCATCACCACGGTGACGGTCACGTACTGAAGATCGGGCGCAAGCAATCGCATGGTGATCGCCCGAAACCACGTGCTACGGTCCGCGTTGATCCTCGCGTGCTGTGTCGGCTCTTTGAACGGAGGGGACGGCAAGTGCAAAGGTTGCCCCCCTTTGCTGTCTTCCCGCTACGGGCGAGTATAACGAATCGATTGATCTCTTCCATATAGGTTACGTTGGTCTAGGGCATCGCCCTATGTGGAACCTATCGCCCCGGATTAAGTGTCACCTATCTCGCCGGATCGAACCAATGTCTGGCTCGGTCTGCGTAGTCCGCAGCGCAGGGAAGGCGCGGAGCCGCCCGGGATTGGCGATGACCGCGGCGATCCCGGTGAGGGCGGAGGTGCAAAAATGACGGCGGGTGGCGTTCATTGAGCTGATCGGCTGGTCCGTATCGGGAAGCTTCAGTCGCGGTTTCGGCTAGGGGGATAATTAATTAACAAGAGGACACAGCGCACCCTAATTCCGGCCGAACTTTTCCAGCAGTTCTCGATTGGCCGGTACGACATGTCGGGCGAACTCTGGGTGAATTTGACCGGAAGAATCACAAAGCCCCGGTTTCAGCAGGCCCGACGCCTTGCCGACCGAATCGAGGTGGCTGCAGAAGCCATAACCGATGATGATGCCGGAATCGTAGACCGCTTGCAGATATCGCGGATACTCCTTGGCTGCATCCTCCCGCGTATTCAGGCGGGACGACGTGTTAATATGGTGGTCGGAAATGAAGAGCGGTTTGCCGGTTGTCTCGTGGACCGTCCGGAAAAGTTGCGTATCCAGGTTCTCATTGAACGGAGGTTGCACGGCGATCGCGTCGACGTGTCTGGCGGCGGAGCGCAGAAGTTCCATATTCAATTGGTCCCGCAGCAAGCGATGACTAAATAGTAAATGATTGGGATCCGCGTGCCGAATTAGCGGGGCGACGAAGGCGTAGAACTCTGCAATCAGATGCAGCGCGAACTTCACGTCGTCCTTGTGTACTTCAGTGTCCTGCGCGGGGAGTTTCGAGCCTTCGAACGGAAACCGATCCCCCTTCGGTGCGAATCCGTAGTTTGCCGTGAACTCCGTCTCTCTTCCCTTGTACTGGTTCCGAAGCCACGCGAGGTATTCCGTCTTCCCGGGAGTTCCGTCCGGTTGGGAACGAATGGACGCCGTCCAGTTAAGCTCGGAATTGTTGCGCTGGGGTATAATCACCGGGACGTCCCCGAGCATATAGGCGACAAGGTTCCGATCGTTCTTCAGGGACGCGCAGGTATCGGCGATTTCCTGCTGAACCTCCGCGCGGAAACGGGGGTCGTAGGGATCGGGATAACGGAACGTTCCGGGGGTGTCTCCGCGCCGGATTCTGTTATACAATCCAATGGAAATCTTGAGGAAGTCGAACGGGTAGACGTAGCTCAACGATCCTTCCTTGATGAACGATCGGGAAGCCATCCAGCCATAGGAATTAAAATGATAGGAAGCGAGGTCATGATCGATTCTGCCCACGCCGAATCGCTCGCTGAGGTGATTCAGACCGAGCGGAAAGTATGTTTTTCCGTCTGGATCGAATAGTGTCCATCGTCCATCCCGCATGCCGATGGTATAAAATCCCGTGGGTGTTCGGCGTTGGGTGGCCGCGATGGTAGACTGCGCCAGAACGTTCCCAGCGGATTCAGTCAGGCGGTGGGCGGAGTCGAATTGGGCGTCTACCTGCAACATGAGGCCGGCAAGGGCAAACGCCAGCACCGTGCGTTGAATTGGATTCATGACTGTTACACCGAAGATCAGAACGAAAATGTGTTGGTCAGATACCAGCGTCGTTCAGGCGCCAGCCGAACGGTGGAGATAGCGCCCCAAGGTTGGACGCCGATGGCAACCGGGGTATCGCTTGCGATCAGGTTGCGCGCATTGAGCTGGACCTTCCAGCTAATGCGGTCGCTCCACACTTTGCGCACATAGCTTACAAACGCGTCGACGTTGGTTTCGGCCGGCGCGTAATAGGGACGCGCGAGGTCAAACTGAACACTGCCATCCTGATTGCGCGAGGCAGGGTAGCCGATGCCGAGCTTGTCCTGCCAGCGGACGGCACCGCCGATGCTACACCCTTTCAACTTGTCTCCCCAAATGGAGTCCCGGCCAAAACGGTAGTGGGTCACGAGATTCGCGCGCCACTTGCGCTGTTCTGCACTGGCCGAGCCTTCCGTGGCAACGGCGGTTGCGAAGGGCCCAAAGACATTGGCATCCAGCCAGGCGCCAAATGTCTGTACATTGGCCGCCAACGGATCGCCCGGTTGCCAGTTGAGAGGGTAGGCGGCGTTTGGCCGGTTTCGGAGCCGGTTCCAGACCGGTGTCATGTTTGCGATGAATTCCTTGAGGAATGGCAGGGCATTGCTCTGGACCGTCTGCTGTCGGGCCACGTTCGCGAGGATTCGCCAGTTTTTGGTGGGATTATAGACCATCTCGATCTCTGTTCCTTTTGCGGTGTAATCGGTCGTATCGGTCCTGCCAGGAAGGGTGGCGGTGTAGACGACTCCCTGGTTGGGTCGCGTACCGATAACGCGCCAGTTGTAGAGCTCGCGATAATTGACCGGAAGAGCGCTCAACAACAACTCGGCATCGGCGATTCCAATATCTACCAGGTGAGGATTCAGGGTGCCTTCCGCGTACCAGCGTGCGGCAGCCCGGACGGTGGCATCCATCGTCGCGATTCCGCCGACCGCCGGATTGTATTCCTGGTCCTTGACGCTCGTTTCGAACCAGTTCAGCCGCAGGCTCAGCTTGTCATTCAAAGCCCCGAGATTGAATCCATACTCCTTGGTTTCACCGGCGGGCGACGCGATTTTTTCTCCATAGCCATTTATGCGGCCACCGACCGGAGTGAAGTTGCGCGACTCGTTGTAGAAAACGCTGAGGTCCGTTCCAGCGAGAAGCCTTGCGAGTTTCCGCGGCCAGCGTGCCACCACGCTGTAGCTCTTGACTTCACCGGCTACATTCAAGGGCGGAGTGCCCGGAAAGGAAAAGTCGCTAAATCCATAATGTACTTTGCCGGGATCGTTGAGGTCGGCAGAATTGGAAATGAAGTTCACTGTTCGGCGGACGAAGTAGTCCTCGTCGCGGCGCCATCCAAACATCGTCACGAGGTGATCCTGCAGCCAGTAACTTTGAAGTACGACGGCCCGGGATTTGATCACCTCCCGCAAGGCGCTGCCGCCATTGTTTCTTTCGAGCTGGGTGGCGGATGCATCGACCAGCTGACCCGGATCGGTCGCGTTCGCTTCGCGTTGGTAGTAGGGAATATTTGTCGTTGGACCGACGTTGAGCGAAGGAATGGCGGCGGCTGAGAGCCGCAGGGGATCGCGATTACCGATCAGCGACGGCCCGATGTAGACAATCCGCCCCGCCCGACGCCCCGGACTTTCGATACTGGGATCGCGAGAGCGTGCGGCTTCTCCATCGAAAGCGAAGCCGTAGTTGTAGTTGATGATCTCGACTGAGTTTTCTTCGTAAAGGCCGGTCGCAATATGACGACCAAACCATTTCATCCATCCAGGCTTCAAGTTGCCGAAGTCGTACTTCACAAACGCCGTGGCGCGGATGGAGTCCGATTCGATGAAGAGGTTGTTGTAGTTGACCTGCGAAGAAAGCAGATAGGGGCGGCCGACATTTGGGTTGGGGACGCCGGTTGGCAGGGTGACGTTCGGATCGATGCGAACGTGATTACTGCCGGTCGAAGACACGAAGGAGTTCTTGCCGCGGCGGTCGATGCGTTGCTTGTCGTAGGCGAGTTCGACGCCGATTCGATCGTTCCATGCACGCTGCTCCATCGCGAGGTTGAAGGTGTGAAAGCTGTCTCCCTGGATGGAACTTTCATCGATCATCCGATTCTTGAAATCAAAGACGCTGAAATCGGTGAATCCCTGCTGCTTGAGGCCGGCCGGAATTACGCCGGGCTGTTGACCGGGCAGCACATTACCGCCGGTCCAATAAGCAGCCGGCAGTTCAAAGAGATTCTGCGTGGTATAGTAGCGGATGACGTCGCTGGCCAAATCGCGATTGAAAACCGGGTGAAAAGTTCCTGCCCTGATGGTGTTCGCCAAATTGGCGGCACTTCCAGGAACCTCACTACGGAAACCGAACGCCGGCTGCTGATCGGTCGGGTTGTTATGCACCACGACCATTTGGTTCTGCACCGTCCCCTGATTGATGTAGAAGCCAATCATTTCGGCGAGACCGGCGTTCTGGGTCGCGGCATTGGGGTTTCGCGCCGGGTCGTCATAGAATCTCCAATCATAAGGGATACGCCCAGCCGCATCCCACATTTCGCTGCTGTTGAGCGGCAGGATGGTGATCGGGCGGTTGGCTTTCGTGCGGCCAGTTTCAAAGTGAGCGCGCAGAGCAGTTGACTTGTAGGGCTGATACGCGACCGCCCCGTAGAGACGCCGTTTGTCCTCGAATGCCGGGCGCTGATTGTAGCGTTCATCATCCACGAGTCCGGCCAGACGGATTCCGAGGGTCCTGGGGATCAGGACGCGATTGATATCAATCGCCGCGCGGCGGCTGTCGTTGTTGCCGTAACGCAGTTCGACCTTGTTCCGGTTGCGGTGGAGATCCGGCCTGACCAGAGAGGTGTCAACGACACCCGCCGGACTGCCGACGCCGAACAGGATGGCGTTTGGTCCGCGATTTACCGTGACGCGATCCGTATTGTAGGAATCGAACGCAATTCTGGTGGGAAAGAGGTCGCGCGAGAAATTGGGCGAAGCAAGTCCGCGTGTCCTGCTGGTTTGCTGGGGGTCGAAGCGGGCGCCTTCGCTGACGACGGCCGTGGCGTTTATGTCGTTGGTCGCGCCTGAATAATTGCCGCCCGGTCCGGCGGCTTCCATGCCAGTTGCGAAGATCAGAATATCGTTCGAATTGGTCGCGCCGAGATCATCCAGCAGATCTTTTGTATAGATTGAAATCGAGGCGCCGAGATCTGCGATGGGCGTTTTGAGTCGGGTGCCGGCAAGGGTAGTCGTTGCCGCATAGCCAGTCTCCTGGGTTTCCTCGATGACGAATGGCGACAGCGTGACCGGGGCTGCGCTGCGTTCAGACGGGCTGTCGGTCGGGGCGACTCGTCGGGTCGCGGCAGCGGACGGCGGCGCCCCGCCGGTTGAGCCGCCCTCGACGACTTGTGCATGGGCGAACGCCAGTGGCAGGGCGAGCCAGCCCTTCAGCCAGACAATCGTTTTTTGGTGATAGGAAATTGGATTGCTCCTAAGAAACTACATTTTTTCACCGCTTGGGCGCAACGTTGATCCTGTTTCTTTCTGTCACGGCCAAAATCCGATTTTGGGGCGGGGGCTGATAGAGAACTGGATTTTCAGGTGGATCGGATCAGGGAGGGGCATGGTGGGAGCTGGATGAGTTAGCCGTAAATCAGTCGATTTTAAGAGGGCGGCGGGTTCGGCTGAGGCTGGGGACTTGGGGTGGGGAACGGCGGCTGCGGAAAGGGGATTGCGGGCGCGAATCGAGGCGCTGCTTGCCGTTTTTTGGGGGCAATCATCGCGGGGTCAGGATTGCCGGTTGCCGTCATTCGGACCGCTCGGAGTCAAGGAGCAAGCGTTTTTAGCGTTTTTAGAACGTTTTTAGAATATTCTCAGGCAGACTCGTGTGCGTCGGCTGAGGGGTGGCGCTGGTCGTCGGGGCGGGTGTGCTCTGTCCAAAAGACCGGTTCCCTCGCCGCGGCGGCGGGCTGCCCGTAGCCGTCGGTAAACAATTCTCCTTGCCCAAGCGCGTCCGCGAGAATGAGTGCCTCGACCCCTTCGTCGGTGCGCTGCGGCGAGTGGTGCGGCCGGTGGCTGTGCGGCTGCAAGCCCGCCAAACCGATTGCGGCGTAGCGCTCCAGATGTTTGTAGCCGGTCTTGCGGCTGATGCCGAACTGTTCGCACAGCTCGGTCACGGTAAACCGCCCGCTCCGGGCGAGGATAACGAATCGATTGATCTCTTACATATAGGTTACGTTGGTCCAGGTCATCGCCCTATGTGTAACCTTTCTCCCCGGATTAAGTGTCACCTATCTCGCCGGATCGAACCGCCGCAGCCGTTCGAATCGCGACTGCCGTATCCACGGTCACGCGACGAACCGATCCGCTACCGGGCGGAAGTGATGGCACCCGGGGAGGACTTCGATCAGACGGGCTTTGAGCTGACGCCCGCACCGGCAGCTCCGCCCGAGGCCACCGGGCAGGAGCTGCTGTTTGACGACGATTTCTCCCACCCTGACTCAGCCGACGCCGAGCCCGTGTTCTGGACCGGCGGAACCGAGCAGGCCGGCCCAGCCGACGACTTCGTCCAAGCAGACGAGCTGGAGGCAGTTTTAAAACTTGCGTTGACAGCGAGCGGCCGGAGGTGTTTGTCTCCGCATCGTGTCTGCCACGACTGATGTCCGAACATCTATCAGCCATACTCTGGTGACATTAGCTCGTTTGTCTGCGCTGGCGCTTGGTCTACTCCACCCAGCACACGCGGCCCAACCCGGCTCCGCCGAGGCAAGGGGCGATCCAAGTCGCAGCGGCATGTTTACCGGCTCCGCCAGCAACAGCGCCACCGGAAATCTGCTCGAAGGCGCCCGAGTCGAATT
>CAMATV010000090.1 GCA_945861235.1 Opitutus sp. GAS368 | reverse complement strand
GGATCTCAGGATCGAGGAATTGCCTGTGAGCGAAAAAGCCGCGCCCAAGGGAGCGTTCAACGTGCAGTCCCGTGATGTCGTCGCGCTCACGGGCGGCTCGAACATGGAGCGAATGCGTTTTCACGGCTGGCTGCAGACGCACCTCATCGCGGCGAGGCCAGATGGGAAAATCAAGGTGCGCAACTTCGGTTGGGAGGGCGACACCGTCTTTGAACAATGGCGCGATGCAGGCGCGGCGAATTCGGCGAACAGTTGGCGGCAGCAGCGCGAGTGGCGGCAGCAGCTCCGCGATGCGGGCGCGACGGTGGTGCTCGCGCAGTTTGGGCAGATGGAATCTCTCGCCGGTGCGGCGAAGGTGCCGCAGTTCATCGCGGCATTTGAGAAGCTGATCGCGGAGTTTGCCGAGGAAGGGCGTCGCGTGGCGCTGGTCGCGCCAGTGACGTTTGAGGGCAAACTCGCGGCACAGAATGAAAGCCTCGCTGCCTACACGAGGGCGATTCGCGAACTCGCCGCGAAGCTGAAGCTAAACTTCATCGAGATCGAAAAGAACGGCGAGAATCGCGGTGCGCGCACGGACAATGGCTATCAACTCAACGACGCAGGCCATCGCTTCGTGGCGCGTCGTATCGCGGAAGGGCTCGGCATTGCGCCCGTCGAAAACGAAGCAGTGCGGCGCGAGGTGCTCGAAATGGAGCGGCTGTGGTTCGACTACTGGCGCCCGATGAATTGGGCCTTCCTCAGCGGCGACCGCACGACGCAGGCCTACGCGAAAGATTGGCGCGATCGCGACAAGCGCATCTTCCCACAGGAGATGGAGGATTTTCTTCCGTTGCTCGAACAAGCTGACCAAAACATTTGGGCCGCTCTCGTGCACAAGCCGGTGTCGCCCATCGGGGTGCGATCCTCGATTCCCGTGGAAGCGCCGAGCGCCAAGCCGCTCTCGCCTGATGAAGAGAAGGCGCAGTTTCAAATCCTCGACGGCTTTGAAGTGAATCTCTTCGCCTCCGAGGCGGACGGTATGGTGAAGCCGATCCAGATGCGCTGGGACGAGCGCGGTCGGCTCTGGGTCGCGTGCGCGGCGAGCTACCCGCAAATCAAGCCAGGCGAGAAGGCGAACGACTATGTGCTCGTGTGCGAAGACACTGATGGCGATGGGCGCGCGGACACGTTCACGAAGTTCGCCGAAGGCCTCTTTATGCCGACCGGCATCGAGCTGGGTAATGGCGGGCTCTACGTCGCCCAGGGCTCGGAACTGCTGCATCTGCGGGACACCGACGGCGATGGCAAGGCGGACACCCGGCGGATTGTGCTCGGAGGCTTCGGCACCGGCGACTCGCACCAGAATCTCAACGGCCTGAACTGGGGATTCGGCGGCGAGCTGTGGTTCACGCAGGGGCACCACATCTACTCACGCGTCGAGACACCGTCCGGCGTGGAGACGCTGAACCGCTCCGGCGTTTGGCGCTGGCGTCCGCGCACCGGGCATCTCGATCCGTTCTTCCAGTTCTCCTCCGCGGGCGCGAACTGCTGGGGCGTGGTGACGAGCGAGTTCGGCCAGCCGTTTCACAAGAGCGGTGCGAACAGCGGCAGTTGGTTCAGCACGCCGGGCCTCGTGCGCTCGTCGCTCGCGGTGAATGCGCAGGCGATGAATCTCTTCCAAGCACCGATCAAACAGGTGGGCCAGGAGTTCCTGCACAGCAGCCATTTCCCAGCGGAAATGCAGGGCCGCATGATCATCGGCGGCTACTACGCCAACGTGTTGGAGCAGCACGAACTGAAACTGGAGAATGGCGTCTTCAAATCCACGCAACTGCCGAGCATCATCAAGTCGCGCAGCACCGTCTTCCGCCCCATCGAGGTGCGAATGGGGCCGGACGGCGCGATCTATGTCACGGATTGGTATAACCCCATTATCGGCCACTATCAGGCCAGCTACCGGCATCCTGACCGCGACAAGGAACACGGCCGCATCTGGCGCGTGACATGGAAGGGAGGGAAGAAGGTCACGCCCGCCAAGCTCGCGGGCACAAGCGTGCCCGAACTGCTCGAACAACTCGACTCGAAGGAGCGGTGGGCTTGGTATCAATCGAAGCGCCTGCTCATCGAACGCGACACCAAGGAAGTCATCGCCGCGCTCGATGAATGGCTGCCCAAGCAGCAGGGTAACGAGTATCGCCGCCTGCTCGCGCTCTCGCTTTACGAGGCGCACGAGACGCCGCGTCCCGCCCTGCTCGCCGAGCTGCTGCGCTCCGCCGACGTCCGCATTCGCGCCTACGCCACGCGGGTCATTGGCACCTGGGCGCGTGACGGCCATTTGCCCGAGGTTCTGAAACTTCTCGAAGCCCAAATCGCCGACGATGATGCCCTCGTCCGCCTCGAAGCCATCGTCGCCGCAAGTTACGTGAACGACCCGCGCGCCGCCACCATCGCCGCGCGTGCGCTGGACAAGGACTTCAACGGCTACCATCGCCACGCGCTCACCAAGACGCTGCACGCCACCAACCCGCTCTGGTCTGCGCCGCTCGTCGCAGGCAAGCTCGGGTTCGACCAGGACGAGCACCTCATTTTTGCCCTGCAAAACGGTTGGGTGGAGAACAACGTCAACGATCTGGTTGCTCGAGAGTTCGCAGACGATAAGCGTCCGCACGCCAGTGCGAAGTCAGCTGAGATCATGCGCGGACAGATCGCGAAACACGCAACCGATCCCACGCGCCAAAGGCGTTGGCTGTCCGCCTTCGCCGCCATAGCCGCCGCGAGCGACGTTTCGTTCATTTTCAATCTGGCGGGCCGCGATTCGGGCGTGCTCGGTGCGCTGCGTTCCTCGCGTCCCGCAGGCGCTGAGCAGCTGCTCACGCCACTCTTTGACTCCACTCGCGCGGACCTGCGCGCACAAGGTGTGCGCCTCGCCGGTTTGTGGAAGATCGCGGCCTTTGCGGATCGCATCCGCCCTCTCGCCTTCGAGAAAAACATGCCCGATGCGCTCGACGCGCTCATCAGCATCAGCCCCAATGAGGCCACGCGGAACATTCTCGCCCGCGTCGCCAGTCTCAAGACTCCGCAGGAAGCCGCACCGCTGCTCGGCCAGCTTCTCAACCGCACCGAAGGCCGCAATGCGCTCGAACGCGCCCTGCAAGAGCCCGAGGCCCTTTCCGTCGCCGGAGCCAAGCGCGCGCTCCAAGCCCTGAACCTCCTCGGCAGGAGCGACCGCACCATTTCACCGCAGCTCATGAAACTCGCGGGCATCAGCACTGCGCTGCCCGTTTACCGGAAGGAAACCATAGCAAAGATCGTCAGCGACGCCGCCACCCTCGGCGACGCCGCCGAAGGCAAAAAGGTCTATGAACAGGCCGGCTGCATCGCCTGCCACACGCCTGGCCCCACGCAGAGCAAGATCGGACCCGACCTCAGCAGCATCTCGCGCGGTCTGCCTGTGGACATGATTGTCACCGAAGTCATCTGGCCCGCGCTCAACGTGAAGGAAGGCTACGAAGCCGCCACCATTACGATGAAGGACGGCACCGTCGTCACCGGTTTCAAGCAAACCGAAACTGCCGAAGCGATCGCCATCCGCGATATGACCACCGGCACCGTGAAATCCATCCCGCGCAATGAAACCCAGAGCATCAAAACCGGCGGCACCGTCATGCCCGACGGCCTCACCGCTCCACTCAACGCGAAGCAACTCGCCGACCTCATCCGCTACCTTTCCGAACTCGGGAGGGAATCGCAGCTCCTATGAAGCCCTCACGTCCCGCTCCCCACCGTCGTCCGCTCCGCGTGGGCCGCCAATCCCGCCGGTTGCAATCTCGACAACGCTGCCGGCTTGCCCGCCGCGCCATTCAGCTCCGACAAGTTTTTCGTTAAATCCGAACGGGACCGGCAGCAATAGAATGTTCAGCATCGTCACGATAAATGAGCCCCCCCCACGAATCGTCCCCCGCAGCGGCTCCAACGAAGTATTCCTGCGGCTGTGGACGCACCACGAGTCGGAGTTGCGCGCCTTTGATCATGCCTGCTTGCTGCGGGCGGCGGAGTGGGATGAATGACCACCGCCACCCCCATGTCGCACCTGCCCTGACCGCCGGGGTTTTCCCTTTCTCTGCTCACTCCCAACCCAAACCTACCCCATGAAAACCCTCCTAGGAAGATACGGTTCGCCCGTCCTACGCCGTGGCGCGTTCCTCCCGTTATTCGCGCTCGCATTCCTGTTTGCCTGCCTGGCTCCGCGCCCGCTGGGTGCCCAAAATCAGGCGAACGGCACGATCGAGGGCCGCGTGTTCAACACCACCAGCGGCGAGTATGTCGAGAACGCCCGCCTCACCATCGAAGGCACGAACCGCGAGACACTGTCCGATAGCGGCGGCTTCTACCGGTTCGCGAGCGTGCCGGCCGGCGCGGTGCGCGTGCGGGTGTTCTACACCGGGCTCGCGGTGCAGACTGAGAGGGTCGCCGTCGTCGCGGGCCAAGTCGTGCCACGCGACTTCAGCTTGGGTGCCACGTCACGCACGCCTGTGTCCGACCCCGCGACGGGCACCGTGAAACTTTCCGAGTTTATCGTGGGAGCTTCGAAGGAGATGACGGGTTCGGCGATTGCGATCAACGAACAGCGTTTCGCCTCCAATATCTTGAACGTCGTCTCGGCGGACGAATTCGGCCACGTCGCCGAGGGCAACGTGGGCGAGTTCCTAAAATTCGTCCCGGGCGTCTCCATGGACAGCGGGGGCGGCGTCGCCCGCGCGATCTCGGTCGGGGGGGCCTCGCCGGAAAACACGCCGGTGACTATCGGAGGCTTCAGCGTCGCGAGCGCCTCCTCGGGCGGTAATCTGCGCCGCGTCGAACTCGAGCAGATTTCAATCAACAACATGTCGCGCATTGAAGTCTACCATTCGCCCACGCCGGAGTCGCCGGGCTCCGCGCTGGCCGGCGGCGTCAACATGGTTCCGCGCAGTGCCTTCGAACGTTCCAAGCCGGTCTTGAACTGGAGCACGTTCATGATGTTCCGCGACGCTGAGAAGCAATTGCACAGGACGCCTGGTCCCTTGAATCAGGAAACCTACAAGATCCATCCCGGGTTCGATTTCTCCTGGATCATGCCCGTCAATAAGCGTTTCGGCTTTACGGTCTCCGGCGCCCACTCGGACCAATATACCCTGCAGGACAACTTTACTAACAACTGGCGCGGCGCCGGCGCGGGCACCAACGCTCCGAGCATCGTCAACGGCGTGAGCGTCCCGGGCGCGCTGCCAGACACGACACCGGACAAACCCTACCTGACGAACTATACGCTCAGCGACGGGAATTTCCCATCTACCCGCTCTTCGATCGGCGCCACCGCGGACTTCAAACTTACCCGCAACGACACCCTCTCCTTCTCGTTTCAATACGCGCAGTTCTATTCCGACTTCAACAACCGCTCGCTCAGTTTTAACATCAATCGGGTCCTGCCGGGTAACTTCGACATCACCCGGACGCAGGGCGATATCAATCAAGGCACCCTGACCAACAATGCCTCTGGCGCCGAGAAGTCCGGCACGACCTATGCGCCTTCGTTGGTTTGGCGTCACGTTGGGCCGGTCTGGCGGGCCGATTTCGGCCTGAGTCACTCCGGCGCAACCAACCACTATCGCGACAACGACAAGGGGCACTTCCGCTCCGCCAACACCCAGCGCACCGACGTCACCGTCGGCTTCGCCGGGGTCACGGCCATTCGCCCCGGCACCATCAGTGTCACCGAGGGTGCGGTCCGCACGCCCGTGGATCCGTGGAAACTCAATAGCTACGTGATCAACTCCGCCACGGTGCAGCCCACTGATGGCCAAGATCTGCAGCGCGCCGTTCAGGGAAATCTTGCGCGCGAATTCGCCGTAGCCGGACAACCGTTCACCCTCAAGGCCGGAGCCTCGATCCAGCAATGGGCCCGCGACATGCGTGGTCGCTTCGACACCTACACCTGGGTCGGTCCGGACAAGATTCGCACCACGACCCCCTCGACCGCGGGCTCCGACGACGGCGCCGGGATGATCTTCGACAGTGTCTTCTCGCAGCGTTTCGCGCCTTGGGGATTTCCCCGGGTGGGCTGGCCGGACGGTTACAAACTGTGGGAAATCTACAAGGCGCACCCCGAATACTTCACCCGCGATTTTAACACCGACTACCGCAACGAAGTCCAGCGCTCGAAGTATGTGGCCGAAGTGGTTTCAGCCGGCTTTCTGCGAGCGGACACCTCGCTCTTCGGCGGCCGGTTGAAGCTCGTTGGCGGCGTCCGCGCCGAGCAGACCAACGTGAACGCCTACGGGCTTCTCAGTGACCCTACGCTCAACTACCGCCGCGACACTGCCGGCAATGTGATCCCCCAGCGTGACGCGACCGGGAACATCATCTTCACCGGGACCGGCGCGAACCGCGTGCCGATGCCGACACTCATCGAACCGCTCACGAGACCGAATCCGGCGGGCGGTGCGCCGATTTCCAACGCGCTCGCGATTTCGAAACTCACTTATCTCGATCGGGGGGCGCACATCCAGAAAGAATACCTCCGGTTCTTCCCGAGCCTAAATGCCAGCTTTAACCTCCGCGAGAACCTCATCCTGCGCGGCGCAGTCTACCAGTCGGTTGGCCGACCGCCCATCGATCAGTATGCGGGCGGCCTGACACTCCCGGACACCGAGCAGCCGCCAAGCCCCACGACTAATCGGATCACCGTGAACAACGCCGGAATCAAGGCGTGGAGTGCGAATACGGTGAAGATTCGCGCGGAGTATTATTTCGAGCAGGTCGGAAACATCTCCATCGGTGGATTCCGGAGGCATTACCAGAATCTCTTCGGTTCTCAGGTGTTCCAAGCCACTCCTGATTTCCTTTCCTACTACTCCCTCGATCCCGACACGTTTTCCGACTACTACGTCTCGACCAACTACAACCTGCCCGGTGTCGTGCGCATGGAGGGCATGGAGTTTGATTACAAGCAGGTGTTGACCTTTCTGCCGCACTGGGCGCGCGGCGTGCAGGTCTTCGCCAACGCCACCGCGATCCGCGTGACCGGCGACGCAACCGCCTCCTTCACCGATTTCGTGCCGCGCGTCTACAATTGGGGCATCAGCCTGACGCGCCCGCGTTTCAACGTGCGCATGAATTGGAACGACCGGGGCCGCCGCCGGCTCTCGCCGATTGCTGAGTCCCCCCGCAGCATCGAGCCAGGCACGTTCAACTGGCGCGGCAAGGCGCTGTATGTGGACCTCAAGGGGGAATACAATTTCACGCCACGCATGGCCGTGTTCCTCAGCATCCGCAATCTCGCCAATGCAGTGGAGCAGCCCGAGCGTTTCGGTCCGAACACGCCCGCCGTCGCGCGGATCAATTCGGTCACTGACTTCGCCCAACTCTGGACCATCGGGATCAGGGGTAGTTACTGAACCGTGTTCCGTGTCTCCCCAGCCGCCGCCTATACCCGATGCGTTGGCCCGAGTTTGTCGGTTCGATTGGCGGCGCGGGACGGTGCGCACTTCGACGTCGGCGTGTAGGCATTACCAAAGACCAAGCCTTGTCGGGTCAGACGGTCGATGTTTGGCGTTTTCATCCAGGTGCAGCCATAGGCCTCGCCGAAATGACGCGACGCATCGTCCGCGATAATGAACAGAACAATGGGCCGGACCGCGGTCGCCGCTGCCGCCGGTAGAGCGAAGCGAGGAGTCCGGATCAGCGCGGTCATCGCGATCTAGCTCGAGGAAGAGTGAGGGGATTTCCTCGGCCGGAAAATGGGCTGGGTATCCAGGGGGCGAGCTCCGGTGGCGGACTCTGGGCGGTTTACTTGGGATCTCGCCAGGCCTGCTGCAGGTAGGCCGTAAGTTCCTCGACGATCCGCGGGTTCGCGTTCGCGACATTGTTCGATTCGGTGGAGTCGCGGTCCACGTTGAACAGCTCCACGATGAGCGATTTGCCCTCTGCGGACTTCTTTTTCTTGGCGGAGGATGGGGCCGAGGTGTCCGCGGAGGCGGTATTGCGGTGAATCAGCTTCCACGGCCACTTGAGCACGGAGCGCTTGCCGCCTTGTTCGTTGAAATTCCAATAGAGATAGGGGTGCTGCTTCTGTTGCGCGTTGTTCCCGAGTAGGGTAGGCAGGAACGAAATACCGTCGCACTCCGCCGTGACCTTGACGCCGGCGAGGTCAGCCGCCGTGGGCAGCAAGTCCTGAAAGCCGCTGACGTGCTCGTTGACGGAGCCGGGTTTGATCTTGCCGGGCCAGCGCACGATGAATGGCACGCGCACGCCGCCTTCCGTGAGGTCGCGTTTCGTCCCCGTGAGACCGCCGCTGCTCTGGAAAAACGCCGCCTTGTGACCGCCCTCCTGATGGGGACCGTTGTCGCTGGAGAACATGACGATCGTATGCTCATCCAAGTTCAGGGCCTTTAGTTGCGCCATCACGGCACCCACGTCGCGGTCCACGAATTTCATGGCGCTGGCGAAAGCTTTTTCCACCGCGGGCCAGTCCCGCGAAGCGAATTCGGCATCGGCGGGTGCTTCCATGCCATGGCCGAGCGGCGAGGATTCGTCCGCTTCGTTGTTCGCGTGGGGAAGAATGGGCGTGTAATAGAGGAAGAACGGTTTGGTCCGGTCCTTCGCGCGCTCGGCGAGGTAGCGCTGCACATCTTCAGCCAGGAGCTGGGGGGCCCACTGCTTCCGGCCGTCGAGCGGGGCCACACCGGTGCCGGTTTTGTTTTCCGAGCCGGGAATAATTCGGTTGTCGAACGACACCTTGGCCCCGTTCCGAAAGAGGTAAGTGGGGTAACCATTGTGCGCGTGGGCCGTGTCCACGTAGCCGAAGGAATAATCGAAGCCTTTTTTATGCGGATCATCCGGGGGCAGAGGCATGCCCAGGCCGTATTTCCCGATGCACGCGGTGAGGTAGCCCGCATCCTTGAGCAACCGGGCCACGTTGAGATCCGTGTCGGGCAAGTGACTGGGGCCATTGGCGCGAATGCGGCTGTGGCCCGTGTGCAAGCCGGTCATCAGGACGCAACGCGAGGGAGCGCAGACCGTGGAGCCGGCATAGTGCCGCGTGAACTTCATGCCCTCGCTCGCCAACCGGTCCACGTTCGGGGTCTGCAAAGTTTTTTGGCCGTAACAGCCAAAATCGCCATAGCCCGCGTCATCCAGCAGGATGTAGATGATGTTGGGTTGGGCCGGCGACTGTGCAGGCCCGGCGGCCGGGAGCGCGGCCGGCGAAGTGAGCAAGAGCGCGGCCAGGGTGATGATGTTAAGGGGATTTCTCATAGTGTAATTCATGGTATTCCAAGGAGCCGGCCGCCATCGCGACCAAGCAGCGTAGTCGATCGATTTTGAATCCGTGATTCCTGCCCGGTCGCATAGCGGTTACTTCAGCTGCGCCGCCGCTCGGGCGGGCCGGATAGTTGGGTCCGGGTTGCCGGCTCGTTCCTCTTTTTCAGCTTTGCCCCCTCGGTTGTGGGCCACGTCGGGGGCAAATGACGCCGGGAAAGATGCGGCCAGCCGTTTCATCTGAGTTCGTATTTCCGGATCGCTCGAAGCCGCGAGGTTGGTCCACTGCAGGGGATCGCGCGCCATGTCGTAAAACTCCTCGGTGCCATCTTGGTAGCGGATGAAATACCAGCGCTCGTCGCGCACGGAGGCGTTGCCCTTGCCGTTGACCGTGATGGATGGGTAGGGCCAAGGCGTCTTCGGCTCGCGCAACAATGGGGCGAGGCTGCGCCCGTCGATTTCCGGTTTGGCCGGCAATCCACATGCCTCGATCAGCGTCGGGAAAAGATCGATCAGATTGACCACGCGCGGGCAGTCTTGTTGCGACTTCATCCCGGGCATCCGGATGATCAAGGGCAGCCGGGTGGATTCCGCCCAAAGCGTCGCTTTGCGGAATCGCAGCTTCTCGCCGAGGTGCCAGCCATGGTCGCCCCAGATGACGACGATCGTGTTGTCGCGGGCCGGGCTTTTCTCGAGCGCTTCGAGGACGTGGCCGACACAATCATCCGCGTAACTCGTCGCGGCCAAGTAGGCCCGCACCGCGCCCTTCATCAATCTTGGATCCTGACTCGCCCATTTGAAATCGGAAGACGGACTGAATTTCGACCGGCCGTTGGGAGCGACGATATCGTCAAGATCGT
>CAMATV010000089.1 GCA_945861235.1 Opitutus sp. GAS368 | reverse complement strand
CCCGCCGAAGGGCTTCCGGTTTCGACCGCCTCGCGGAACCCGAGCTCACTGGCCAGTTCGCCCGCGCCGCCGGAATTGGGCATAATCAGGGCCATGCACTGGTGCCCTTTGCTGAGAAACGCGCCGCCCGCATGCCGGCACACGGCCCGATAGTCGACGTCGAACGAGGGCAACTTGACTGAAGCATGGCAAGAACCCAGCACCAGCGCGGGCACGGTTTGGCGGGCGAACCACTGTTGCAGTTCCCGGCGGAGAGAAATCAGGACGCAACACAACACGTGCGGCCGGATCACGAACTCCGCGAGCTTGCGGTGCCCGGTGGTGCCGCTGCGGTTGGGACAGACGAAGATCTCGGTCTCGAAGCCGCGCTCGGCGAGATGCGCCTGCATTTCAACAATTCCACGGTACGCAGCCGGCGCCATCATCGTGAGCGGCTCGTGCGTTACAATGGCAACGAGCCATGCGCGGGTGGCGGGACCGCGCAGGCGCCGGGGTATGATGCGATTGCGATGCCCGTGCCGGACGGTGATCAGGCCGTCCTTGGCGAGCAGGTGCAGCGCCGCGTTAACCGTCGGCCGGCTCACGCGCAGCAGTTCGCTCAAGCGGCGCGCCCCCGGCAGAAATTCCGCCCAGGCTTTTTTTTCGATTCCCGCGCGGATCGACCCGGCGACCTGCAACGCCAGCGGCACTCGTTGGGGGATCTCAAGCTTCATCGCCGTGAATTGGTAGCGGAACCGTGCGCGGCCATGCCAGCTCGAAACGCGTCCGCGGCGGACATACTGGCCAAGTGATCTAGCCAGTAGTTTCCTTTTGCTGGCCCGGTGGACGGCGTTTCATCTCACCAAGTCAGCATCGAGCCCAACTCAACCGCGCCACCTCATGTGTTCCTCGACTCAAATCCCAGGCGTTTCGTCGCGACCGGCTCCCGCCTCGGTGCGTGCCATCGGTCGTCTCGTCATTGCCCTGGCGATGGGCGCGGCCGGCCTCCGGTCGACGTTTGCCGCCGCCGACGCTCCGGCCACCGGCACCGTTGAGGGGCGCGTGTCCAATGCCGCCAGCGGAAACTATCTGAATAACGCTGTGGTGGCGATTCGGGGCACGAACCTCGCCACCGCGACGAATTCAATCGGGGAATACCGGCTGGCAAATGTTCCGGCGGGACCGGTGCAGATTGCCGTGACGTTCTCCGGCATGTCCCCCCAGGCGGTGAGTGCCGTCGTCACGGTCGGAAAGGTGCTGCAGCAGGACTTCGCGCTCGGTCTCGCCGAGCTGGGCGTTGCTTCCGATGTGATCCAACTCGAGAAGTACACGGTCAGTGCCCGGGTGTTAAGCGGCCAGGCGGTGGCGGAACAGGAGCAGCGCAACGCCGTCAACATCAAGAGCGTCGTCTCCATCGATCAGTTCGGCGACATGGGCGAGGGCAACGTCGGGGAATTCCTAAAATACGTGCCCGGGATCAGCCTGGCGTACGATCCGCAGCGGCCCCAATCGGTATCCATTCGCGGGATGCCGGCGACCGGCACGATCGTGATGCTGAACGGTTCGGAAATGGCGTCCACCCAGGCGGGGACCCGCACCTTTGATCTCGGCGTCAGCGCGAGCGGCAATGTTGATCGCCTGGAGGTCTCGAAGGTTCCCACTGCGGAAATGCCGGCGAATGCGGTGGGCGGGACGATCAACATCATCAGCAAGAGCGGCTTCAGCCGGCGCAAACCGCTTTTCAGCTACAACGCCTTCCTGACGAATTCCGCGGTCGGGGGCCTGGGCGATCTCGATTACAGTTTCAGCAAGCGGAAGGGCGTCGATCCCGACACCAGCGTCGCGCCGAACCGACCCGCCCTCAACCTCTCCTATATTCTGCCGTTGAACCAGAAGCTCGCGTTCACCTTTGCCCTTTCGCATTCCTCGCGCCCTTCCGAGATGGAATTTTATTTCGACATCTGGGATCAGGTCCGGCTCGTGCAAACCTACAACCGGCCGAGTGTGGTCATCTTCGACGAGAACCGGAATCTGGCGGCGATGACGGCCGACTGGAAGATCGGCGACAGGCACGTGCTGCAGGCGAGCTTTCAGGGCACCAACTCGGATATCTATACGCGTCAGTTTCAGTCGATCGCACAGACGGGCGCGGGTGCCACCGGCTCAGCGCAGTTTTCCCAAGGTGCCGCCACCGGCGTGGGCAGCGCCCAGCAGGCGGTTCCGTGGACCACCCAGTATCGATCGCTGCGACATGGTGCGCTGAATTACAGATACGAGGGCGACAGCTGGAAAATTGATGCCAACGCCACTTGGTCGCACGGCGGATACAAGCGCAGGGATGTTGAGGATGGCTTCTTCAACACCATCACCACCACTCTGGCCAATCTGATCGTGCGTTACGATGGCATCGACGGCTTCGCGCAACGGAAAGCCGCGTTGGTGACCGCGACAGATCGGACCGGCCGGCCCGTCGATATCAAGGAAGGTAACAATTTTTCCGTCACAGCGGCCAACGCCAGCCCGCTCACGAGCAAAGATGTAAACCAGCGGCTGGGATTAAATTTCCGGCGCGACTTCGATCTTTCGCTGCCTTTGTCGCTAAAATTCGGCGCGCTGGTCAGCCGGGTTACCAAGGACATCACCGGCGGGGCTTACGGATACGCTTTCACTCCGCCGGGTGGGGTCGCCGCCCAGGTCGCGGGCAACTACGACCTCGTCGCTGACGGTTTCTCGTCGAGTCATCACTTTACGACGACTGGTGGCGCGCCCGTCACGACCCGGTGGCTGAGCCCTTATAAGATGTACCGCCTCTATCTGGCGCACCCAGAATATTTCACGTTTGGCACCGCCCAACAGACGAATGCGTATACCAGCCAGGTCAATACCTCCAAGTTTCTGCAAGAAACCATTCCGGCGGCGTATGTCCGCGGGGATGCTAGGTTTTTGAATCAACGGCTGCGGCTGTCGGTGGGAGTGCGGTTCGAGCAGACGCAGGACGCCGGTAAAGGTCCGTTGAACAATGTGGGAGCGGGCTATCAGAAGAATGCGAGCGGCGGGTTTATTCGGGATTCCGCCGGCCGGCTCATTCCGGTGTCCACGGACGCGTTGGCGACCGCGAAGCTCCGTCTAACCGAGCGGGGTGCCCGGGCCAGCCGGAAGTACGCAGGATTCTTCCCGAGCTTCAACTCGAGTTTCGAGATCACGCCCAACGTTCTTCTCCGCGCGGCCTATGCGAAGACCATCGGCCGGCCGAACCTGACGGAAATCATTCCCGGGATCACGATCACCGACCCGGATTCGCCGGCCGCAACCAAGACCATCACCGCCATCAACACCGCGCTGACGCCGTGGACCTCGGACAACACCGATGTGACGCTGGAGGCCTACAGCGTGAAGGGCGCCACCGCGTCGGTCAGCCTGTTTCGCAAAGACATCAAAAACTTCTTCGGCACGGTGCGCACACCGGCGACCGCGGACCTGCTCGCGCAGTTCGGGCTCACGGACGACTATTTAAACTACGAAGTCATCACCAAGCGGAATTTCGGGGAGGCGTCGATCCAGGGAGCCGAGTTCAGCTACCGGCAGTCGCTCGCGCCGCTGGTGCCGGAGTGGGCGAAGGGTTTCGAAGTGTTTGGCAACGCGACGACGCTCAGCATCGGTGGCGCCAACGCGACCGATTTCACCGGCTTCTCTCCTCACGAGATGAGCTGGGGCGTCGGCTATGCGCGCGCCCAGGTCAGCGCCAAGGTGAATGTCCAACGTAGTGGCTGGATCCGCGGCAGCCGGGTTGCAGCGAGTGCGGTTGTTCCGGCCGACACCTACAACTATGTCGATCCGCAGACCCGGGTGGATGTCTCCCTCGAATATCGCTGGTCGAAGCGATTTTCCCTCTACGGTAGCGTGCGCAATCTCACCCACACCGCCAAGGTGCAGAGCGTCCGCGGTCCTGGCATTCCGGACTACGCGACGGTGAGCTATTTTCAATATACCGGCGCGTTGGTTACTTTCGGTCTGAAGGGGGATTTTTGATGCCGCCGATTTCCGGCGGGCGCACTGTTGGGCGCGGAAGTCTGGCCCGTTGGACAGGCGAAGTGCGCAACCCGGGCGGCGCCGGTGCAGCGTCATCAAGACCTGTGGAATTCGGCCAACGATGAGAACGAGGATCACGGTTCTGGCGGCGTCGGTTTGGGTGCGTGCGCTCTGCGGTGCGACTGGATCCGTCGAAGCTGCCGCCGTCGGCGCGCGACCGGCGCTCGACTACGAAATCGCGCTGGAGGTGCCTTACAAGGGCTACGCCGGCGATTTTTGCTTTGTGCATCCCCGGGCGGGCATTGTGACGCGCGGACCGGACCGTTCGCCGGTGGTCGTGATGACCATCCAAAAACTCTGGCTGAAGGGCAGCGACGTATTTTTTTCGATCAACGAACTGCGGACCGACAACCTAGGGTGCACGTGGCGGGGGCCTTATGAACACGCCACGCTGGGACGGCGGAGCGAGCCCGATGGCGTTCTGGCGACGCCCGCTGATTTTTGGCCGAAATGGCATGCCAAGAGCGGAAAATTACTGGGGATAGGCGTGAATGCCCGGTACGCGAACGACGCGCAGATTCCGACCGCGCCGCGGGAGACAACCTACGCCGTTTACGATCCGGAAAAGCGGACCTGGACGCCCTGGCGCTCGCTGGCGGTGCCGGCTGAAGATCGGTTTTATCACGGCGGCGCCGGCAGCGCCCAACGGGTGGATCTGCCGAATGGCGACATCCTGTTGCCGGTTTATACGAAAGGTCGAAGCAAGGACGACGACAGCGCGATCGTTCTGCGCTGCCAGTTCGACGGAACGACCCTGAGCATGGTTGAGGTCGGTGGCGAACTTGCCTTCAAGGGCGGGCGCGGGTTCAGCGAGCCGTCGCTCACGCGGTTTCGCGGCCGCTATTACCTGACCTTGCGGAACGACCAGGCCGGCTACGTCGCGGTGAGCGATGACGGGATGCATTTCGGCCCGCCGCAACTCTGGCAGTGGGACGACGGCGGAGAACTCGGCAGCTACAACACGCAACAGCACTGGGTCACGCACCAAGCCGGCCTGTTTCTCGCCTACACCCGCAAGGGAGCGAACAATGACCATATTCCTCGCAACCGCGCGCCCCTCTTCATTGCGCGCGTCGATCCCGAACGGCTGACGGTGCTGCGGGCGACGGAGCGGATCCTGATTCCGGAGCGGGGCACGCCACTGGGAAATTTTGGCGTAACCGAGGTGAGTCCGGACGAAACCTGGATCACCGACGCCGAATGGATGCAGGGGCTGCGGCCCCAGCGCATCATCCCGGTCGACAACTCGCGCGGGGCGGACAACAGCATTTATGTGGCACGGATTGTGTGAAACACGCCCAATGATTTCGGAGCTCGTTAATGGCCTGACGATTTTCCTACGGCTGAAGCCTCGCGAACTTCCCCCCGGAAAAGCGCAGCCCGCGGCGGCGAGATATTTTTTCATCCTTGTCGTGCTGGCGTGGTGCGGCCAGCGGGCCACGGCGCAAATCACCACGTTTCAGTGGTACGATCTCCGCAAGTATGGGATCGAAGGGAAGGGGTGGACGGACACGAAAGCGTACTATGATCGGCTGCCCGCTTCCGCGGAGAAGATGGTCCGCGAGAAGGTCTGGACGCTTTCCCATCACTCCTCGGGCATGTGTTTTCGCTTCATCACCGATGCCGAGTCAATCGGCGCTCGCTGGAATCTCATCAACGCCGAACTCAGCACGGTCCACATGCCTTCGACGGGGGTGAGCGGCCTGGATCTCTACGTCAAGGAGGGCACTCGCTGGCGGTGGCTGGGCTTTGGCCGCGCGGGGCGGGTGGGCGAGAACATGCGGTTGCTCATCAATGGAAAACTGCGGCCTGGCCGGCGGGAATACCTGCTTTACCTCCCGTTGTATAACGGGGTCAGCAAAGTGGAGATTGGTCTCCCGCCGACGGCCGAGTTTTTGCCGGCGCCAGATTATCCTGCGGGCACCAAGCCGATCGTGTTTTACGGGACCTCAATCACGCAGGGCGGCGTCGCGTCGCGGCCGGGCATGGCTTATCCTTCGATTCTCGGCCGGGGGTTGGGCCTGCCCATCGTCAACCTGGGATTTTCGGGCAACGGTCAGGCCGAACCCGAGATGGCGGCTCTGCTGGCGGAGCTCGATCCCTCCGTGTACGTGCTCGATCCCTTGCCGAACCTTTCGCCGAAGCAGGTCACGGAACGTATGCCGGTATTGGTTCAGACACTGCGTCGCGCGCATCCGCAGACTCCCATCGTGCTGGTTGAAAGTATTCTTTATGTCGACGGGCCGTACGTGGAGGAAGGGCGGGGGCGGCGATGCCGGGAGTCGAACGCCGCGCTCGCCGCGCTTTACGAAAGACTGAAAGCGGACGGCGACGACCGGGTTCTTTATATAAAAGCGCAGGATCTCCTCGGCGACGACGGTGAGGATACGGTCGACGGCACGCACCCGACGGACTTGGGTTTTTTCCGAATGGCAAAGGGCATGGAATCTACGCTGCGGGCGGCGCTTCGTCTGGCGGGTGCGGGTCGGTGAGCACCGTCATGCTGGTCGCTGACGCGGATGGCGGGGGCGCCGTCGATCTGATCGCCCACTTGAAAAACTCGAGCGGGATTCGCGTAACCGGAGTCCGGCAGCCAAGTGTAAAAGGCTGAAAGGTCCCGGGCGGGGAAGAGTTGAATCGGTTCCTTCGGCTCGATCAGAGGCGAGTCGTCCATCGGCGCACCGGGCAACGCCGCCGCGAACAATTTTAGCAAAGGCCGCGAGGCGAAGACCAGACGGACCAGGGATGGCGTGGAAAGGGGGAGTCGGCAGGTTGAACGCGAAGATCAAACCTCAGCCTGCCGGCGTGCGGGCGCGGCTGGAGCGATACACGCGCCGGTGCCGATAGCTTCAACCGGCCCGGCCGATTCCCCTCCGCAGATCGCCTGCCGCCGCTGTTTAAGGCCGTGCAGGATGTGGTTGATATCGGCGCCATCCAGAATCCAGTTCATGCCCATCGACGTGAATCGGTGGGTCTGCTCCATCGAGAATATGTGCGACAGATGCACGCCGACGCCGATGCCGGCGGCACGGCAGCGACGGGTGGTGTCCTCGATCAAGCGCAGCAGCTTGGGATGCTCCCATTGTTCCGCCACATCGAGGGAGACGCTGAGATCGTGCGGTCCCATGAAAACTCCGTCCACGCCTTCGACGCCGATCAGCGCGTCGAGATTTTCGTAGGCGGCCACGCTCTCGATGCCGATGATCAAATAATGGTGGCGGTTGAAGCGGCGCAGAAAGGTCTCGCCCGCCGGCGTCGGCGGCCGGGTGCCGTCGAAGATTTCGCGCAGTTGCCGGCCCTTGATCGGACGGTAGCGGACCGCGCCCACCATTTTGCGCACCTCGTCGACGGTTTCGATGTAGGGCACCACGATGCCTTCGGCGCCGGCGTCGAGCGCCATCGCGGCTTCGGTGGCATCGGGCGAGGAAATCCGCACGATGGGGGAAATGCCCATGCTGCTGAAATGCTGGCACAAAATGGAGGTCTCGGCCCGGTCCATGGGCATGTGCTCGTTGCAGAAAAAAACATAGTCCAACGGTGCGGTGCCGAGCAGGCGCGTGATCACGGCATTGCTCAGGCCGGTGATGTGGGTGCCGTAGACCCGGCTGCCGTCGTGGAGGGATTTGCGGAGGTTTTCGCCGTTCATAAATTTACTGGGGGCAAGGCCACTTGCCAGCCCATGCGTCCGTCCCGATATGCGACCGAGAGCGCCGTGCCCGTCATTCTGACGTCCACGAGTCCGCCGGGTCCTGCAATCGATAACACGCCCTCGGCGAGTTCCCACGCTCCGGCCACAGTGGCACGAGGAAAGACGCAGAAGACACTCAATAGCGAGCAGGCGGTGCCGCGTAACGAAGCCTCGACGAAGCTGTCGCCCGTTTCCTGATGGGTTTCGCGGGCGAACGTGAGGGCCCCTTGATCGAGGCGCACGACCCGCGAGGCGAGCGTGGCGCCGCTGGCGCCCGTGACGGAAAATCTTCCGTCCGTCGTCGGCACGCTCTTATCCGCCGTATGCCAGCGGAGGGAGATCTCGCGCAGCCGGGGCAGGGTTGCGGTATCCAGCACGACGACCACGCCTGGATTCAGGTGCACCACGGTGCGGCGGACTTCGTTCACGCCGGCGTAAACGTCCGTGGTATCCAACTGCCAGTAACCGCCCTTTCTGTCATCGAACCGGGACTGGAGGAACTTCGATCGCAACGCCGGCGTTTTGCGGCGCTCGGGGGCGTTGAATATGGCGCGCGCGATGGGCCGGTCGGCCCGCATGTTCTCGCGGTCGAAGATCAGGACGTTGTGGGCGATCGTGAGACCGAAGGTTTTGCTGCTGCTCTTCTGATCGACGTGATATCCGCCGGGATCCAGAATCAGTGGTTCCCCGTAGCCGTCGATGCACACCTGACCGACGTCGTTGTGTCCGTTGATTTCGTAGGCGCTGCCACCCTTGCCATAGACCAGGCACGGAGTGGATCGCGCGTCCCAATCGGTGCGACTGCTCACACAGCCGGTGTTCGCCGGAAAGACTTTGCCATGCGGGTCTCGGCCCTCGGGACTGACCGGTGCGAGCGTCTGGTCATACCAGACGAGTTCGAGCGCATAGTTGCGCATGCCATCGGTCTCCTGATCGGGGAAAAGATTGTTTAAGTAGTGCGACTGCAAGATGCCATCGCGCCCGGCGGCCGCCACCGCGGGCAGATGGGACAGGCTGATCCGGCGCTGGCCCGCGGCCTTGGGGCCGTTGCCAAACAAAGCCTCCCGGCCATGCGGCCGGGTCATATACATCAGCCAACGGCAGAACTGCGCCAGCGCGGGGGGCAGGGCGCTATTCTGTCCGTTTCCTCCGGCCCTTGCGGCCGACCAGTAACGCAGGGAAGAGAAGAAGGCCACGACGTTGACGAACGAAGCCGCATAGGGGATGGACTCGTTCCATTCGCCGTCCGGTCCGAACTCGCCCAAATAGGCGACCATGCGCTCCCGTCCCAGGTCGACCAACCGGGCCGACTGCGGATGATCGTCCGCGAACGCCATGCCGGCAATAGCGAGGCCGCCCGGAATCACGGAGGCGAAATTGTTGAGGGAACCGACCACCCAGGAGCCGGTATCGACCGCCTTAAGGTAAGGCTGAATGCCGCAGCGATCCACCCCGGCGACTACGCGACGACGTTCTTCGGCGCTCAACGACGCGTGGAGCCAGTCGTAGGCGAGCCCGAAGGCGGAACCGAGCTGGCCCATGCGCAACCCAGTGTGCCACTGGGCCGGAGCCACCGCATCCCGCCAGTCGGTCCAGAGCTGCGGGTCGAACGTGGCCTCGATCTGGGCCAGCGCGGCGTTGCGATAGCGTTCGTCCTCGGTGATCAGGAACGCGAGCGCATGACGCAACACGCGCGTCGCCGTCGCATTGACGATCGTGTAGTCTCGGCTGCCGCCCGCGAGCGGCCTGGTGTTCACGTCCGCGTCCGCCCGCGTCCGCAAATCCTCCCACAGGGTGCGACCATGCCCGCTTTTCGCCGAGGTGCGGAGTTCGGCGACCGATCGCAGGCCGTCGACCTTGCCGGCGGTGACCAGCAGATGCGGTCGCTTCAGAGCCCGGGCTGCCACCGGCTCGCGCGCTCCGGCACCTCCGGCCGCTCGGAGCGCCGGCGGCAGCAACGCCACGCCGAGGGCACCGAGCGACGAACCGACTATTTCCCGCCGGGTCGTTTTCATCGGGACTGAAGACGTTTCATAGGGACGCCGGAGAGTTGCCGTGACGCGATCAATGCCGGTTCCAGCTCGAGTTCGGCGTCTGCCATCGAATCCGCGCTACGAATACAGCATTGTTGGAGCCGTATTTCATCGGGATCGTGTAGTCGTAGGGATTCGGCGGTTTCGTCTGCATCCATTCGGCGACGGTCACCCAGGTTTCGTTTTCGTTGACTTCAGTGATGCCGAAATTGCCGAGGCGCGCGCCGCGTTCGGGCACCAGGATCTGCTCGGTGGCACGAATGACCTGGAGTTTTTCGGGGTCGACTCGGGCGATAAAAAGCGGAGCACGGTTGCGCATGACGTGGTCGTTGTTCGCGCCGCGCCGGGTGTAGACCAAGTACAAGGCGCGGTCGTGGGTCACCCAATGCTGCTGGGTGTTGTAGTTACCGAGGTCCTCGCCCGAATCCCAGGTCCAC
>CAMATV010000088.1 GCA_945861235.1 Opitutus sp. GAS368 | reverse complement strand
TCATGCGCTTCACGATACTGATGGCCTGCTTGATCGGTTTCCGGGTGGCAATTTCCGCGGCGGAGTGGCCGGAGGGGGTGCGACGTGTCACGGTGCTGAACTACCCTGATTGTTTCGAGCTCTCGAACGCCGACACGCGGGTCACGTTGTGCCATCAGGTGGGCGGACGTGTCCTCGAGTATGCTTGGCAGGGGAAAAACGCGCTCTATCTCGATCCGCAAGAAGTGAAGTGGGGCACGCCCGGGGGGCCGCAAACGCCGTCAAGTGCGGGCCGCTTCGACATCGGGCCGGAGCAAATTATTCCGCGACGCGAAAAACTGTGGTCGGGGCTGTGGGCGGCCGAAGCGATCGGTCCGCGGGCGGTGCGCCTCACGAGCCAGCCGGATGAGGCGACAGGCGTGCAATTAATCCGCGAGTTTCGTTTGGACGCGAAGACCTCGCACCTGAGCTGCGAGCAGATCATCCGCAACGTCTCGCGGGAGACGAAGCATTGGTCGCACTGGAGCCGCACCTTTGCGGTGCACGGTGGCATTGGAGTGGTGCCGCTCACACCTGAGACGAAGCGCTTCCCTGTTGGATTTGTGATGTATGGGCCGGGACCGGAGCCGGCGATCATGTTTCGTCCGACTGATCCGAACGTGCGCGTCCGTGGCCAATTTCTCGAAGTGCTCGGGCCCACGCGTTATCCGAAGCTCGGTTTCGACTCGAACGCCGGGTGGTTTGCCTACGTGATGCCGCATGGCCAGGCCTTCGTGAAACGCTACGCGTCACCGCGCGATGCGGTGTATCCGGAAGTCGCGGGATTGACGCTGTGTATTTGGTATCCGTTGGCCAGTGCGATTCCGGCTTGCGAACTCGAGCCGCACGGTCCGCGCAACGACATCGCTCCCGGAGCGAGTGCGAGTTACGTGGAGCATTGGTATTTACTGCCGCACCGCTTTCCGGCCGCGGGTGAGCAGATCGACTTGGAGAAACTCGCGGCCCAAGTGGAGCGCGACGCTCGGTAAGGACTGATCGTAGAATGCTTGGGGCAGGGGAGTAATCTCACGCGCGTGGTGAGAAATTGGAGACGGTGCCGCTTAGGCGGCTGTGCGGACGGCGGTGGCCGCTGCGAGTGGCGATAGCCGAGGAGGCCGGTGGGCTCCGGTGTCGGCAGCGCGGTTGGCGAGCACGGCGTTGCTTAACGACGAGTTCGGGACTCGGTCATGGCAGTTGGCTGACGCGTGCGTGGGTCCGATCTGGAGCCGCTTGGCCGGGGCGTAAAACGACCCGGTGGGATCACTCGTTCGTTGACGGTCCTGGGCGCACCCGGCTCTC
This sequence comes from Opitutus sp. GAS368, assembly GCA_945861235.1. Lineage (GTDB taxonomy): Bacteria > Verrucomicrobiota > Verrucomicrobiia > Opitutales > Opitutaceae > GAS368. The sequence continues at coordinate 9,034 of CAMATV010000088.1, read as the reverse complement.
TCGCGGTGATGACGCTGATTGCCCCACCCCCGCCTTCGAGCTCTCGATCGAACCGCCACCTGGAGGCTTTGCTGAGAAGTGTATCCCCTTTTTTGGGGATGCCATTATTTTTCACGAATTTTAGATCACCGAATCGATCGATCGCCTCCGCGGTCACGCCGGATCACCGATTTGGTGGCGATGCTCCGGGATTTGCGCGGGCGGCGCACGCCGGGCACGGCCGGCGGACGAACCGAAGAATTTTTAGCTGGGGGTGCGGGGTGGCTTTGGGGTTCAGCGCCACGATGCTCTCGGCGACGCAGCTGATGTCCGGGCCGCAGAATTTTCGACAAGAGGTCGCGCGGCGTTTCACGGCCGCGCCGGGCTGGTCGGCTCAAGGCGTCCGGTTGATGGATTTCGCCACCGATGGCACGCCGCGCGGGTTGGTGGGCGGGAAGTGGTTCGAACTACGCGCTGAGGGTTGGCGCGAGCTGCCCACGCTGGATTCGAAATCGGAGCGTGAATTTGTTTTGGCGGACGTGGGCGGCGCGCCCGTGACGGTCCCGCTGGCGTGGGCCGATGTGAAACAGGTGGTGCGCACCACGCCGGCGACGTGGGTCGTCACCCCGACCGACGTGCTGCGCGTGCGCGCTGGACGGGTGGAATCCCACGGTTGGTCGGGTACTGGGAAAATCAACCAACTGGCAGCCGGTCCCGATGGGGTGGTGGTGGTCGCGTCCGATGTCGGGCTATTTCTGCGACGCGCGGATCAGGCCAATTGGGAGCGGGAGCAGGTGCACGATGGGCTGGGCCGGGCTTGGGCGGTGAGCCACGTCTTGGGGGTTGCCTTCGATACCAAGGGTCGGCTGTGGTTTGCGACCAAGGCGGGCGTGGGCTGTCGCGCGGCGGACGGTTGGAAATTCTACGAGGGCAAGGACGGGCTGCCGTGGAACGATTTCACTTCGGTCGCGGCCGGGCCGGATGGCGACCTGTGGTTCGGTACGCACCTCGGTGCGATCCGCTGGGATGGTCGCGAGTTTCACTATCGCCAAGGGCTGCGCTGGCTGCCGCACGACGATGTTCGCGCGGTCGCAGTGGATGCGCGGGGCACGGCGTGGTTTGTGACGGCGGGCGGCGTGGGCTCGATCGAACGGAGGCCGATGACACTCGCGGAGAAAGCGGAGTTTTATGAGGATGAAATCGACCGGCACCTGCGGCGCACGCCGTTCGGCTATGTCGACGGAGCGCCGCTGCAGACCCCGGGCGAGAAATCTACGGCGAGTCCGACCGATTCCGACAACGATGGGTTGTGGACCGCAATGTATGGTGCAGGGGAGTGCTTCGCCTATGGTGCCACGAAGGGTACGAAACCCCAAGGCCGGGCAACGGCGGCGTTCGAGGCGTTGCGGTTCTTGCAAAAGGTCACGCAGGGCGGCACGCCGGCACCGCCGAAGGGCTATGTGGCGCGCACGATCCGTCCGGCGGAGGAGCCTGATCCCAATGTGGGCCGGGTCGAGGCCGACCATGAGAAACAGAAGGACGACGCGATGTGGAAAGCTTACGAGCACCGCTGGCCGAAAAGCGCAGACGGGAAGTGGTATTGGAAATCCGATACCAGCAGCGACGAACTCGACGGGCACTATTTCTTCTACGCGCTTTATCACGATCTCGTCGCGGAGACCGCTCCGGAGAAGGCCCGCGTGCGCGAAGTGGTGCGCGACCTCACGGACCATCTCATCGCCCACGATTTCTCGCTCAGGGAACATGACGGGAAGCCGACGCGTTGGGGGATTTACGGTCCGCAGTCGCTCAACGGTGATCCTCGCTGGTGGGCCGAACGCGGGCTGAATTCACTCAGCATCCTCAGCTACCTGGCGGTTGCCGAACACCTCACCGGTGACGCGAAGTATGCCGCCGCTTCCCGCGAGTTGATCGACCGTCACGGCTATGCACAAAACCTGATGTTCGCAAAAGTGCAGTCCGGCCCCGGTTCGGGCAACCAGTCCGACGACGAGATGGCGTTCATGTGTTACTACACGCTGCTCCGTTGCTCGAAAGACGCAGCGCTCAAGAACATCGTGCGGTCCTCGTTCTTTGCGTACTGGCAAATCGAGGCGGCGGAGCGAAATCCATTTTTCAATTTTGCCTACGCGGCGGTGAGCCTCGGGCAGACGATGAACGGCGTGTGGGGCGCGTTTCCGGTTTCGCCGCTCGCCGACTGGCATGTGGATGCGGTGGGCGCGCTCTATGGCTTCCCGCTCGACCGGCTGAACTGGGGACACCAGAACTCACATCGCCTCGACCTCGTGCCCCTCGACAGCGCGCGCTCGATTGATTTCTACGAGCCCGGCAATCGCGGCCGCGGCTATCGGGTGGACGGGAAGGTTCTCCCGGTGGAGAACCGTCACTTTGGCCACTGGAACACGGATCCGTGGCGCCTCGATAGTGGTGGTCACGGGAACAAACTCGATGCCGGTACGGTGTTTTTATTGCCGTATTATTTGGGACTTTATCACGGCTTGGTGGCGAAGCCGTAGTGCGATTTTCAGTAGCGCCGAGTGCCAGCGAGCCGACGAAGCACGGCTCGCGGGCGCTCGCCGCTATGAATATATCGCCGCTATGAATATATCGGCGCTATGAATGAGGTAGCGCCTTGGTCAACCGCTGCCGTTCCGCCATCCTCGCGAAGGGATAATACACGGCCATCGCGAGCACGATCGAGACCAGGCCCCACACAGCGGCCCGCCAATCTCCGCCCGTGACGAGGTAGTGGCCGATAATGGGCGGCGTGGTCCACGGGACGTTGACGAACGGTTTGTGGATGAGGCCGCAGTCAATGAGGAGGTAGGAACCAGCCGTGAGCAGCAGTGCGTTGAGGATATACGGCACCATGAAAATTGGATTTAGTACGATGGGGAGACCGAAGAAAATGGGTTCATTGATCTGGAAAATCTGCGTGGGCAACGACACGCGGCTGACTTTGCGGAAGCCCGGCTCCCTCGAATTCCACAGCACGAGCGCGAGTGCGATGGTGGCGCCGGTGCCCCCGACGTTGACAAAGGTCGTGAAGAAACCGTTGGCGGTCACATACGGCAGCGGCAGGCCTTGCGTGGTCGCGATGACGTTGGCGGCGAGAAACTGGAGGAAAATCGGCGCGACGATGGCGTCCAGTGCGTTGTCGCCATTGACCCCGACCGACCAGAGCAGCGTGACGAGAAAGGCATACCCGAGAATGCCGGGGAGCGTGTTCAACGCGAAGACGAGCGGCTTGAACGCGGTTTGCAGCAGATCGTTGATATCCACGCCCAGCACGAAGCGAATCAGCCAAAACACTACGACCAGAAAAATCATCGGGCTGAGCGCGCGGAACGATTCGGAGACGACCGACGGGACACTGGGTGGCAGGGTGATGACGACGTGGGTGTCGTTGCAGAACTTCTGCACGCGTACCGTGATCAGTGCGATGAGGATCGCGGTGAAGAGGCCCTTGGAGCCGAGGCCGTCCATCGCAAACGTCTGGTCTTTGGGTTGAATCTGAATGAGCAGGAAAATCAACGTGGCCATCGAGGCGCTCACGATCGCCTCCTGTCGCAACCGCTTGCCCAAGTCGTAGCCGATGGCGAAACACACGAAGACCGCGAGCAGGCCGAAGGTCGCGGTCACGGGGATTTGCAGCAGGGGGAGCCACGCCGCTACGCGCGATTCCCAGCCCGGCAGCGGCAAAAAGGAGACGATCATGAAGAGCCCTCCGATAATCGTCAGTGGGACGACCGAAACCATCCCGGCGCGAATCGCCGAGAGGTAGGCGTTTTCGCTCAAAGCCGTCAGGGCGGGCGCGAGTCGGTGATGGAGAACCTGGGTTGGAGCGCTCATGGGTGCAGGCTCCGGCCGAGGTAAATGCTGCCATCGATGCCCTCACCCACGCGAATCAGCTCCCGAAAACCGAGACGTTGGTAGAAGCCCAGAGCGGACGTATTCAAGATGCTCATGCCGAGATGCACGCCCACCGAGCCGCGCAGCCTTAGCCGTTCGAGCAACCGCTCCACCAGGTGTCGCCCGTAGCCGTGGCCCTGCGCGCGAACGAGGAGATCGATGTGCAGATGCGAGGGATAGACGGCGGAGGGCTCGGGAATAAAATAGTCCGGATGATGATACCCATGGTGCACCGTTTGCGCGCGAGTCCAGCTCGCGGGATCGCCGGTGGGTGCGGGGAATTGAGCACAGAGCGCGGGGCGCCACTCCCGCTCGTAGCGGTCGAAAAACTGCCGCGAATCAAGCGCGCCCAACGCGTAGCCGCAGATGCCCTGTTCGTCTTCCAAGATCAGGCTTAGTTCGGGCTCAAACGCGAGATAGGGGCCGACGTAAATCCGGCCGAGGGCAGCGGGGTCCTCGCGATAGCACGGTTCGCCATCTTGCCCGAAATTACCCGTCTTCATGCAAACATGGTAGGTGCCCGCCTCATCGCCAGCGCGTGCGAGACGAACGGAGAAGTCACTCATGGTACCGAAGAGGGTGTGAAGCTTCCGTCCGCTCGCTGCGCGAGTAGGCGTTGGAGCTTGGGCAGGAACCCGCCGCGATAGGTGGCGGGCAGATGGAAATCCGAGCGACACTCGGCGTCGCTGGCTTGGCCTGCGCCCGTACTCGTCACGTAGCGCTCCAGCAGATCGAGTTCCTCACGCAGTTCCCAGATGCGGCGACTGAGCGCATAAAACAAGGGGCGGTTACGTAGCTCGGTGAGGCGGGTGCACAGTTCGCGCAGTCGCGTGCTTTGCGCGAGGAACGTTCCGGCGGCTTCGGCTTCCGGCGCAGGGCCGGTCGGGATGAGGGCGCGCGCCCGCTGGAAAAAGACCTCGGCCTCGGCGCCTTCCTCGAACGGCAAGTAGTAGCAATCGCCCAGCAGCACCAAATCCTCGAGTGACACCGGTTCGTGAACCGTCGCGAAATGCGGCAGCCATTCCGCCATCGCCGCCAAGTAAGCCGTGCGTGGCTCCCACGGGCCCGGACTCCGGACGAATGCCGCGAAGGTCCGCAACGGCACGAAATTCAGGGCAAACTCGCAGTTCGGATTGAGCAACAGGCCGCCCACGGCAGCACGCAATTCCGGCGAGCGACCGGCATACGGACCGCAATAAAAACGCCGGCCGTCGTAGTCGTTAGCGTGAAGGTTATCCCACAAAATCGGTTTTCGCCGCAGCCAACGTTGCAAATCCCGGACGTGCGGCACGGTGATTTCGCGCGAGATGATTTCCGGGCCGGTCCACAACACGTCGATCTCGGACCACAGTTCGCTCCCGATCGTCTCCAGATAATTTGCTCCGCCCAGCTTTCGCTCCGCCATCCGACCGCAGTAAGGCGTGGGACAAAAAAGAAACCGTGCCGCCGGCGAGCGCTCACGCGTCCAGCGAGCCAGCGCATTTGTCACGTGGCACTGGGCCGCGGCGAAGGAGCCGAATTCCTCCGCGTCGTCCGCGTTCATCCGGTCCGGAATGTCGTCGAACAACAACGCGAAGTGTTCGCAACCTGCAGCGAGCATTTGGGTGAAGCGGGCGCGGAGGCGTGCGAGTTCCGTCGGATCGCCGTAGCGAATGTCGAGCCCGGGACTCAGCGCATAGATGAAGAGCAGCCCGCGCGACTGGCAGCCCTGAACCAAACTCTCGAGCTTCGCGGTTTCTTCTGCCGTGTAGGTTTCGCGCCAGAGCGTGCGATGTTTCAGGTCGTCCTTCGGAGCGTAGAGGTAGGTGTTCAGTCCGCCGGTCGCCAGCGCAGCGAACAGCTCGCCACGCTCCGCCTGACTCCACGGCGGCCCGTAAAAGCCTTCGACGACGCCGGCGAGAAAACGGGGGGATTCGCTGGTAGCCATGGGGTGGGGTGGCGGGGGAGCCCCATGTTAGGTCGGGGAAATTTCGCGTGGCAAGGCTCGTGACGGATTTTGGAGTGACGGATGGGGGAGCCGGATTCGCGCGGCGGTGGCGAGCGCCTTGCTCGGCGGATTCACTCCTTTAATTTTTCGGGGACGGGCGATTCTGCCACGAATTTCAGCGCAGCTTCGATGAAGATCTCGCCCGTCTGCTCACCCAGGGAGGTGCGCGAAACATAGTCATACGCCTTGAAGCTGCGCCAATCGACGCGCGTGAGGATGTAACCAAAGGCGTCGTTGCAGAGGCCGAACAGCAGGTTGTGTTCTCCGCGCATGTTGCGCTTCAGGTAGAATCCGATGTTGGGCAGTGCCTCGCCGGGGATCGTGAGGATCTGCGCGTTGCCGAGATTCACGAGGTTGAACTGCGTGCTGATGGTCGTCGGGTCTTTCGTGCCCAGGTTCAGCGGCGACGACGCCAACACTGCGCGGAAGTCCGGCGAATCCACCGGAAAGGTGAGCGTGCGCGCGCGGCAAATAATTTTCGGTGCAGGCTGGGCCGGCGCGTTCTGCACGAGACGGAGTGCTTCGTCGGCCAAGAGATTTCCGATCCGCACGCACTCGTCCCAATCGCGCGCTTCTTTGTTTTCAGGGCGACGGTTGTCCGCCGTGACCATGCCACCCTGCGCGCTGTTCATGAAAATCCCAATGCCGCCGCCCTTTTCCAGCAAACGATCATAGAGCGGTCCGATCAAATCGGGGCTGCAGATCGCGCGCGCGGACCCGATGATTTCAGGGTGAATGGCGTAATTCACCAGCGTGGCGATGGGCTTCCCGTCGACCCCGAGGCACTGGATGACATGGCAGCGCGGATCGTAGAGCCGCTCGGCGTAATAGTTGTAGGCGATCTTCCCCTTGGCCTCGCCCGAGGCGATTTTGAGACTCGCCGGCCGCATCGTCGCGAGGGCTTCTGCGATCGCTTCGGCCATGCGCACGCACACCGAGTCGAGATATTTTAGGTCCGCCGCCGTGCCGCCCTTGCCATCGGGAAAACCGTAGGCGTCGGGTGCGCTGTGCGTGTGGGTGGCCCCAATCAAGATATTTTCCGGACGGATATCGGTGATTTTCGCCCGGACCCGATTGCCGAGTGCCGCCGGAAACCCGAGGAAGTCGGCACTCACAATGGCGATGGTCGTCTCGCTGTCGGCGAGCACGAGCGCGCGCACGGTGAGCTCGCCGGCTTTTTGGGCCGCTGGACGCGAAGGGCCCATTCCGCCGGAGACGGCGAGTAACGGTTCGGGCGTTACGACGCGGACAGCGATGCCCGCGCGGAATTCGGCGAAGCCCGCGCTCGTCGTGGACAGCAAGAGCAACCAGAGCAAGCGGGGTAATTTTGTTCTCATAAGGAGCGCTGAGTTGTGCATGAAGGAGGGGTGAAAACTTGGAAACGAAAATTGCTGAGGGTTGCGGCGGTGGGGGCCCTCCTGTTCGTGGCAATTTTGATCTCTTGTCTGGAGGGTGTGGACTATCGGCCGTATTTCCGGGAACCCTACTATGTCGAAACGGTGGCGCGCCTGAAGGACCGGTCGGCGACGAATGCTCTGCAGCGGGGCGAGCTCGCGGCGGGATTTGGCCGCGCGCTGCTGACGCCCACGCTGAACGCCGCGGTGGACGATCCGACGCAAGGCCGGTTCCGGGCGTTGCCGCTGGCCGGCTTCGGCAATCGCAAGGGACGGCCGGCAACGGGAGTGCATGATGATCTTTATGTGAAGGCAGTGGCGCTGCGGGTCGGGGCACGGCTCGGGATTATGGTGGGAGTGGATGCGTTGATTATACCGACCGAAGTGACCGCTCTGGTCGCGGCCCGGCTCAAGCAAGAGAGTGGCTTGGAGCGCGCGCAGATTTACCTCAGCGCGACGCACACGCACTGCAGTCTCGGTGGGTGGGGCGAAGGGATCGTGGCGGAAAGGTTTTCCGGGGGATACCAAGCGGGCGTGCGCGATTGGATGGCGGACCGGATGGTGATCGCGGTGCGTGCGGCGATCGCGGACCTGAAGCCGGCGTCCTTCGGCCACGGCAGTTTCCCGGCGCCGGAGTTTGTGAAGAACCGCCTCGTGGGCGCACTGGGAAACGTGGATACCGAGTTCAGTTTTGCACTGTTGAAACAACGAGACGGGCGGCTTGCTGTCCTGGGGAGCTACGCGGCGCACGCCACCGTTTTATCCGGCAGTGTGATGGAATTCAGTGCGGACTATCCCGGTTGTTGGGCGCGGGCGGTCGAGGAAGTCACCGGCGGCACCGCAGTGTTCTTGGCCGGTGCCGTGGGAAGCCACGGGCCCGTTCCGAGTGAGCAGGGATTCAAGGGTGCCGAAAAAATGGGTCAGGCGCTGGCTCAGAAACTGGTCGCGCAGATCCCGTCGGTCACGATGACGGAGTCGGTGAATTTCGGCCTGCTCGGTCTGGAGGTTGACTTGCCGTCGCTGAACACCCGGGTGGCTGATGGGATTCGTCTCCGTCCTTGGCTCGCCGCGAAACTGCTGCCCGTTTCACGCGGGAGTTATCTGCAGATTTTTCGGCTCAACGACTCGTTGTGGATCTCTACGCCGTGCGATTTCAGTGGCGAACTGGGCCTCGGCATCAAGGCGTCTTTGCGCGACCGCGGTTTCAGCACGGCGATCACCAGCTTCAATGGCGATTACATCGGCTACGTGATTCCTTCGCGCTATTATCACCTTGAGGGCTACGAGTCGCGCACGATGTCGTTCTTCGGTCCCAACGTGCCGGACTATCTCGATGAACTGATGCGTGCGCTGGCGGCGGAGATGGTGAGTAAATGAAATCAGCATACCACGAGAGCGACGCTTTGGTTTGCAGGCAGCCCCAGTTTCCACCGTCGTTGATCGGTCTCGCCCCCCACCTCGTCACTGTGTCCCACCACCCCCTCTCCCCGGTCTTCGTTCGCTACCTTCTCCTCGGTGTAGTCTTCGCCTCGGTGGCCTCCGCCCAGCGCGGCGACGCCCCGGATGCCCGGTTGCGTGCGCCCGCGGAGCAACGCGCACGCTTCCATTTGCCACCGGGTTTTGAGATCCAACTGGTTGCGGCCGAGCCTGAGATCCAGAAGCCGATGAATGTCGCGTTCGACGCGGCCGGACGCGTCTGGGTGACGGGTTCGACGCTTTATCCTTGGCCGGCGAAGCGGGA
>CAMATV010000087.1 GCA_945861235.1 Opitutus sp. GAS368 | reverse complement strand
TTTATTTGCCATCAAGTCGGCAGCACCCATCGGCGAAAACTCTATGAGACCTTGGGCCTCGATCTGGCGAAAGATTTTTCGACCTTTGAGACCTTGGGCAACACGGGCTCGGTTGCCTTGCCCGCGACGTTGTGTGCCGCCGTCGACGCCGGCGCGGTCCGGGAAGGTCACCGGGTCGGCTTGCTGGGTATCGGGAGCGGTCTGAATTGTCTGATGCTCGCTCTCGAATGGTAGCGACGATGCAGATCCCCGCATGGCTCGCCGGCGAATACCCGTTCGCGCCGAAATCGTTGGTGACGGCGAGTGGTGCCCGGATGAGCTACGTCGACGAGGGACCGCGGCGCGACGAAGCGGTGCTGATGTTGCACGGCAATCCGACGTGGTCGTTTTACTATCGAACATTGGTGGATGCGCTCGCGCCGACGATGCGCTGCATCGCGCCCGATCACATCGGCATGGGACTTTCCGAGAAGCCGGAAAACTACGACTACACGCTGGCAACCCGCATCGCCGATGTCGAAGGACTGGTGGCGTCACTGAAACTGAGCCGGGTGCATCTCGTCGTGCACGATTGGGGCGGCGCGATTGGGTTTGGCTTTGCAGCGCGCCATCCGGGATTGATCGGGCGCGTGACGGTGTTGAATACGGCGGCATTCGCGTCGACGCGCATTCCGGCACGCATCGCCCTGTGCAAGGCTCCGTTGATCGGACCGCTCTTGGTGCGCGGCCTGAATGGCTTTGCGGGGCCGGCGACGTGGATGTCGATGCAGCGGCGCTCGCTGACAAAAAACGAGCGGGCCGGATTTCTATTTCCCTATAATTCTTGGGCGAATCGCGTGGCGGTGAGCGCGTTTGTGCGCGACATTCCGTTGGACGCCTCGCATCGGAGTTGGGCGGCGCTGGCGGAGGTGGAGCAGGGGTTGCGACACTTTCGGGACCGACCGGCGATGATCGTCTGGGGTGGACGTGATTTTTGTTTCAACGACTCGTTTCTGGCCAAGTGGCGGGAGGTTCTGCCCCAAGCCGCAGTGCACCGCCTCGCTGATGCCGGCCACTACGTGCTCGAAGACGCGCGGGACGAAGTGGTGCCGCGCGTCGCGGCGTTTCTCGGAGGCGCGTGATCGGGTCGCCCCGCTCAACGGGTGCGAAACTCGCTGAGTAAAAATTTTTTGTAGCAACGCTGTCCCCTGCGTGGTCGTCTGGCGGGCAACTGTCCACGATCTCCGACGATCCCACCTCCTTTCGAAATGCCACACCCTCAATCTTCCCGCCGCTGGTTTATCTATAGTGCTGTCGCCTTGGTTTTTGCGGGAGGCGTCTGGTATTTCGGCTTTCGCGCCGAGGCACCGAAACCCAGCGGCGGAAGCTATTTTCGCAGCAGTAAGAGTAATGCCCAGCCGGTGCCGGTGAAAGCCGAGGCGGCGCAACCTCGAGACTTGTCCGTGCATTTGCGCGCCATCGGCACGGTGGTGCCACTGAACATCGTGACGGTGCGCAGCCGCGTTGACGGACAGTTGTTGCGGGTCGCGTTTTCAGAGGGCCAAGAGGTGACCGCGGGGCAGCTGCTCGCGGAAATTGATCCACTGCCCTATCAGCTGCGGCTGACGCAAATGGAAGGGCAGCTCCGGTTGAGCGAATCGCAGCTTCGCACCGTGCGCAGCGACTTGGAGCGTTTCAAAGTGCTCAATGCGCAAACGCTCATTTCGCCGCAGCAATTGGAGGCGCAGCAGGCCCTCGTGGCGGAGCGCGAGGGTGCCTTGGCGACCGCGCAGGCGCAGGTCGAAGATGCTCGGCGGCAACTCGCCTACACCAAAGTCGAGGCTCCGATCGCTGGCCGGCTGGGACTCCGCCAAGTCGACGCCGGCAATATCGTTCGGGCCGGCGATGCGGGCGGCATGGTCGTCATCACGCAGACGCGTCCCATTTCGGTGATGTTCACGATTCCGGAGATGGAGCTGCAGAAAGTCGTCGAGCCGCTTCGCGCCGGCGAACAACTCGTCGTCGAGGCTTGGGACCGGAGCGAGGGTTTGGTGCTCGCCACCGGCAGTCTGAAGACCGTGGACAACCAGATCGACCTCGCGACCGGCACCCTTCGGCTCAAGGCGGAGTTCGCCAACACGGGCGAGAAACTTTTCCCGAATCAATTTGTGAATGTCCGGCTCCGCGTGCGCACGTTGAAGGCCGCCCTGGTGATCCCGAGTGTCGCCGTGCAATATGGTTCGCGCGGCACCTATGTTTACGTCGTGAGCGCGGAGAACAAGGCCACGGTGCGTGACATTGTCCTCGGGCCATCCGACGGAGCACAGCAGTCGATTACGAAAGGCCTTCAGTCCGGCGATCTCGTCGTCCTAGAAGGCGTCGACCGGTTGCGCGAAGGCCGCGCAGTTTCGGTGGTGAGCGATGATCCGGCGAAAGCGGCTCATGCTCCCGGTGGCGAAGGTGCAGCCAAGGGCGACGGCGCGAAGAAGAAAAAGAAGAAGGAATAATGAACCCCTCGCGCCCGTTCATCCTCCGTCCGGTGGCGACCAGCCTCCTGATGGTCGCGCTGCTGCTTTCCGGCATCCTCGCCTATCGACTCCTGCCTGTCGCAGCACTCCCGCAGGTGGAGTTTCCCACCATCCAGATTTTCACGTTCTACCCGGGTGCCAGCCCGGCGGTGACGGCGAGTTCAATCACTGCACCGCTCGAGCGCCGTTTCGGTCAGATACCGGGCGTCAATCAGTTGTCGTCGGTCAGTTCCGGCGGCTCGTCGGTGATCACGCTGCAGTTTTCGCTGAAGGTTTCCATGGGCGTCGCGGAGCAGGAAGTGCAGGCGGCCATCAACGCTGCGAGCAATCTGCTGCCGAACGATTTGCCCACGCCTCCGGTTTATCGGAAGGTCAATCCCGCCGACACCCCGATTCTGACACTTGCCGTGACCTCCGGCAGTCTGCCGCTCCCGCAGGTGCACGATTTAGTGGATACGCGCATCGCCCAGAAGTTAGCGCAAATTCCCGGCGTCGGCATGGTGAGTCTCGCCGGTGGCCAGCGCCCGGCGGTGCGCGTGCAGATCAATCCCGGCGAACTCGCGGCCCGTGGCCTCAGCCTCGCCGACGTACGCACCGCCATTGGTGCGGCCAGTGTCAACGGACCCAAGGGGAGTTTTGATGGTCCGTTGCGCGCGATCCTGATGGATGCGAATGATCAACTCCGGTCCGTTGAGGAGTACCGCAATCTCATTATCGCTTGGCGCGATGGTCGGCCCCTGCGACTAGGCGACGTGGCCCGCATCGAAAACGCCGCCGAGGACCGCCGGCTCGCCGCTTGGGCGGATAAGTTACCGGCGGTGCTCATCAATGTGCAGCGTCAGCCCGGTGCCAACGTCATCGAGGTGGTGGACCGCGTGCAGGCCTTGCTCCCGCAACTCTCCGCCAGCCTACCCGCTGCCGTCGACGTCGCTGTGCTCACGGATCGGACCCAGAGTATCCGCTCCTCGGTTCGCTCGGTTCAGCACGAACTTATTTTCGCCGTGCTCCTCGTGGTGCTCGTGACGTTTCTGTTTCTGCGCAACATCGCCGCCACGATCATCCCGAGCATTGCCGTGCCGCTGTCGCTCGTCGGGACCTTCGGCGTGATGTATTTGGCCGGCTATTCGCTCAATATCCTGACGTTGATGGCGCTGACGGTCGCGACGGGCTTCGTCGTCGATGATGCCATCGTGATGCTGGAAAATATCGCGCGCTACCGGGAGGAGGGCTATCCGCCGCTGGAGGCGACGCTCAAAGGTGCTTCGCAAATCGGCTTCACGCTTGTCTCGCTGACGCTCTCGCTCATCGCCGTGCTGATCCCGCTGTTGTTCATGGGCGATATTGTCGGGCGGTTGTTCCACGAGTTCGCGATCACTCTGGCGGTTTCCATTTTAATTTCGCTCGTGGTCTCGCTCACGCTGACGCCGATGATGTGTGCACGCATGCTGCCGGCCCACGTCTCGCGCGAGCACGCCAAGCGTGGCTTCCTCGATGGGGTGATTGCGCGCTACGCGATTTTGCTCGATTGGGTGTTGTTGCGGCAACGTGCGACCTTGCTCGTGACGGTCGGCACACTCGCACTCACGGTGGTGCTCTACCTGATCGTGCCCAAAGGATTTTTCCCGGTGCAGGACAATGCCGCGATTCAGGCCGTTACGGAGGCCCCGCAGTCGATCTCGTTTTCCGCGATGGCTGAGCGCCAGCAAGCGCTCGCGGCCAAAATTCTCGAGGACCCGGCGGTGTCGAGCCTCTCGTCGTTCATTGGCGTCGACGGTACCAACGCCACGCTCAACAGCGGTCGGATGCTCATCAATCTCAAGCCTCATGCCCAGCGTCCCGATTCCGCGCTCCAGATCATTGAGCGCCTGCGCACGCAGGCACTCGCGGTCACCGGCATCACGCTGTATCTGCAACCGGTGCAGGAGTTGACGATTGAGGACCGTGTGAGTCGCACGCAGTTTCAGTTTACGCTGACGAGTCCGGATGAGAAATTGCTGCACAGTTGGGTGCCTGAACTCGTCGAGCGATTACAGGCACTGCCGGCCTTGTCGGATGTGGCGAGTGACATTCAGGACGAGGGGCTGCAGGCCTTCCTGGAAATTGATCGCGATGCGGCGAGCCGGCTCGGTGTATCCGTGGCCGACATTGACGATGCGCTCTATAGTGCGTTTGGGCAGCGCCAGATCTCGACGCTCTTTACGCAGTCCAGCCAGTATCGCGTCGTGCTGGAGGTCGATCCCCGGCTGGCGGCGGGTCCGCAAGCACTGACGACGATTTTCGTTCGCACGCGCGCCGGGCGCCCCGTGCCGCTGTCCAGTATTGCGCGGGTTTCGGAGCGGCCGACGACGCTGTTGATCAGTCATGTCGGCCAGTTCCCGGCGGTGACGGTTTCGTTCAATCTCGGCAAAGGAGCCTCGCTCGGCGACGCGGTAGCGGCGATCGAGCGAACCAATGAGGAACTCGGGGTGCCACCGGCGATCGAGATGCGGTTTCAGGGTGCCGCGAACGCCTTCCGCTCGTCGCTCGCGAGCACGCTGCTGCTGGTGTTGGCCGCCGTCGTGACGATGTATATCGTGCTCGGCGTCTTGTATGAGAGCTTGATTCATCCGATCACGATTCTCTCGACGCTCCCGTCGGCCACGGTCGGGGCGCTGCTGGCGCTGTGGCTGACTGGACGTCCTCTGGATATGATCGCGATCATCGGCGTGATTCTCCTCATCGGCTTAGTGAAGAAAAACGGTATTATGATGGTGGATTTCGCCCTCGATGCGACGCGACGGCAGGGACTCAGTCCGGTTGACGCCATTCGGCAGGCCGCGCTCCTCCGGTTTCGTCCGATTCTCATGACCACGTTGGCGGCGCTGTTTGGTGCGTTGCCGTTGATGTTGGCGTCGGGCTCCGGCGCGGAACTGCGTCAACCCCTCGGTCTCGTCATGGTCGGCGGCCTCCTCGTCAGCCAAGTCCTCACGCTCTTTACGACCCCCGTGGTCTATCTGTTTTTTGACCGCCTCGCGCACCGGGCCAAGTCGCCACAGGTGGCGACGGCGGCGGTGACGGGGAAGCCGGTCGAGAGTCTTTCGGGATGAACCTTTCGCGTCCATTTGTTCGACGCCCGATTGCGAGTGCGTTGATCGCCGTCGCGATCGTGCTGGTGGGCGCGCTCGCCTACGGGTTGCTGCCGGTCGCACCGCTGCCGCAGGTGGATTTTCCGACGATCCGCGTGAGTGCGTCGTTGCCCGGGGCCAGCCCCGAAACAATGGCGTCGAGTGTCGCGGCTCCGCTGGAGCGGGCGCTGGGCGCGATCGCGGGCATCACGAACATTTCGGCCGATTGCCGGCAGGGCTCGATCAGCATCATCCTGGAATTTAATTTTGACCGCGACATCGACGCCGCCGCCCGCGACGTGCAAGCGGCGATCAACGCTGCTCGCGGCCAACTGCCGGCCGGCATGCCGGGCAACCCGACGTATCGGAAATCCAATCCTTCGCAGGCCCCGATCATGGCCCTCGCGCTAAGTTCGCCGAATCTGGCTCCCGGTGCGCTCTACGATATTGCGGCCACGGTCCTCGCGCAGAAAGTTTCCCAGATTCAGGGGGTCGGCGAGGTGTCGGTCGGAGGGAGCTCGTTGCCGGCAGTGCGTGTCCAGTTGAACCCTCACGCGCTGTCGCATCACGGGATCGCCCTCGACGAAGTGCGCCGGGCGATCGCCAATGCCAATTCGATCCGTCCGCGTGGCAGCGTGGAGGCAGGCGGGCGCCAGTGGCAGGTGCAGATCAGCGATCAGCTGCGGCGCGCTGAGGAATATTTGCCCATGATCATCCGTTATCGCGACGGTGCTCCGGTGCGGCTGGGTGATGTCGCGAAAGTCACCGATTCGGTGGAGGACCGCTACAGTAACGGTTTTCATAACGACCGTCCCGCCGTGCTGCTCATGATCAGCCGGCAGCCGGGCGCCAATATCATCGCGACCATCGATGCGATCAACGCCCAGTTGCCGGGCTTGCGCGCGTTGTTGCCGGCCGATGCCGACCTCGCAGTGGTGATGGATCGTTCGCCGGGCATCCGGGCGACGCTCCGGGAATCCGAGCGCACGCTGCTCATCTCGGCCGGACTCGTGATGCTCGTGGTGTTTTTGTTTCTGGGTAGCGCGCGCGCGGCGCTCATTCCGAGTCTCGCGATTCCGGTGTCGTTGATCGGGACGTTTGGCGTGATGCATCTCTGCGGATTTTCGCTCAACAATCTGTCGCTCATGGCGCTGATCGTCGCCGCGGGCCTCGTGGTCGACGATGCCATCGTCGTCTTGGAGAATATTTCCCGCCACATTGAGCGCGGGCTTTCGCCATTTCGGGCGGCGATGCGCGGCTCGGAGGAGGTCGGTTTTACTTTGCTCGCGATGAACCTCTCGCTCGTCGCCGTATTTGTTTCGATCTTGTTTATGGGTGGTCTGGTCGAACGGTTGTTTCGCGAGTTCTCGATCACCTTGGTGGCGGCGATCCTCCTCTCGCTGGCGGTGTCGCTCACGCTCACGCCGAGTTTGTGTGCGCGGTGGTTGGTGCGCAAAGAAGCTCGGCCCACGGGCCGGCTGCGTCGGGCGACCGAGCGTGCGTTTGAAGCGGTGCGCGGTGTCTACGCGAAATCGCTCAGTTGGGTGTTAGGCCATGCGACTTTAACCCTGATCATTTTGGCCGGGACGATCGCGCTCAACGTTTCGCTCTACATTAAAATTCCCAAGGGATTTCTGCCGTCGCAAGACACCGGGCAATTGACGGGCTTTGTGCGGGGCGACGAAGCGTTTTCCTACCGCGTAATGCAGCCGAAGGTCGACGTCTACCGGAAGTTGATTATGGCGGATCCCGCCGTGCAGGATCTGATCGGCTCTTCGGGAGGTACCAGCGGTTTGAACAACGCGCGCATGATGATCCGGTTGAAGCCGCTGGCGGAGCGCGGCGTGTCGGCCACCGAGGTGGTGAACCGCCTGCGACTCGTCGCCCCGCCGGTGGCCGGTGGTATGTTGTGGATGGGCGTTTCGCAGGACATGGATGCGCCCCGCACCTCCGACGCGGGCTCCTACGACCTCACCTTGCTGAGTTCCGAGCTGAGCCATTTGCGCAAGTGGTTACCGAAAGTGGCCGCGGCGTTGCAGGAGTTGCCCGAGCTCACCGATGTGGAGAACTATTCCGAAAGCGGCACGCAGCAGATTAGTTTGCACATCGACCGCGAAGCCGCGCGTCGCTTGGGTGTGGATATGCAGATGGTGTCACAAGTGCTGAACAGCTCGTTCAGCCAACGGCAGGTGGCCACCCTCTACGACCGCCTTAATCAGTATCGCGTGATTATGGAGCTGGAGCCGCAATTCACCTCGGATCCGGCGGTGCTGGACCAAGTGCAGGTGATCGGAGCCGACGGTGCGAAGGTGCCGCTCTCAGCCTTTACGCGCTACGACTATTCTATCGTCGATGACCGCGTGAGGCATCGCAACCAGTTCGCCGCGGAGAACGTAGGCTTTGCGTTGGCGAAGGATGTTTCGCTCGAGGAGGGGCTCGCGGCGATCGACCGCGCCCTCGCGGGCATTATGTTGCCGACGGATATTCAGACGCGGTTGTCGGGCAGTGCGCAGAGTTTTCAAAAGACGCTGCAGAATCAACCATTCCTGATCCTCGGTGTGTTGGTGGCGGTCTATCTCGTGTTGGGGATTCTTTACGAGAGTTTGGTGCATCCGCTCACCATTCTGTCGACGTTGCCGTCGGCGGGGCTGGGGGCGTTGCTGGCGCTGCGGCTGACGAATACGGAATTCTCGCTGATCGCGCTGCTCGGGCTGTTCTTGCTGATCGGTATCGTGATGAAGAACGCGATCCTGATGATCGATTTTGCAATTGCGACGGAGCGGAGCCGGTCCATCGCGCCGCGCGAGGCGATTTACGAGGCGGCGCTGCTGCGATTGCGGCCGATCTTGATGACAAATCTTGCGGCGTTGCTGGGTGCGCTGCCGCTGGTGCTCGCGAGTGGTGAAGGCGTGGAAATGCGCCGCCCGCTGGGCCTCGCGATCGTGGGCGGATTGGCCGTGAGCCAATTGCTCACGCTTTACACGGTGCCGGTCGTCTACCTTTGGCTGGATCGCGCGCGGCAGTGGACGGCGGGCGCGTGGGGTCGGGCGAAGCGGGCTTAATCCGCCGACAGCACGAGCGCACTGCTGTCGCGGCCGTAGAGGGCCGTGAGTTGACGGAGATAGGACGCAGAACCGTCGTGGAGTGCCCGCAATTGTTCGGCACGGTAACGCCAGGTCCAGTTTCCCTGGCTCGTCCCCGGACTGTTGATACGAGCGGACGAACCGAGGCTGAAGAGATCCTGCAGGGGAATGACGGCGAGATTGGCGACGGAGGCGAAGGACGAGCGGACAAAGTCCCAGCCGACATCCTGACCGCTCACGCGAAAATAACGACGGACGTGATCGCGCGCTTGTTCGTCCGTGGTGGCATACCAGCCGAGCGTCGTGTCGTTGTCGTGCGTGCCGGGATAAACGACGCTGTTGGCGCGCTGGTTGTGCGGAAGATAGAGGTTTTTCGCATCGCCCCCGAAGGCGAATTGGAGAATAGCCATACCCGGAAGTCCGGTGGCCTCGCGCAAGGTGACGACGGATGGAGAAAGTTCGCCGAGGTCTTCGGCGATGAGTTTCACGGTGGGCATCGCGCGACGAACGTTCTTGAAGAAATCGATACCCGGACCGGGCTGCCAGCTGCCCGTGCGCGCGGTCGGGGCGCTGGCCGGAATCGCCCAATAGGCATCGAAGCCGCGGAAATGGTCGAGGCGCACGACATCGCATAGCGCAAAGTTCGCGCGCAGCCGATCGAGCCACCACGTGTAGCCGTCCGCGGCGTGGGCCGCCCAATTGTAGAGCGGGTTACCCCAGAGCTGTCCATCGGCCGAAAAATAATCCGGAGGCACGCCCGCGACGGCGGTGGGGCGCAGCGTTTTCTTGTCGAGCTGGAAGAGGTGCGGACTCGCCCACACGTCCGCACTGTCGAGCGCGGTGAAGATCGGGGTATCGCCAATGATGGAAATACCCAGTTGCGAGGCACGCGTGCGGAGCGCCTGCCACTGCCCGAAGAAAAAATATTGGATGAACGCGTAGGCTTCGGCCCGGGTGGCGACCCGTTGGGCGAGCGCAGACTTTTGCGCGCTGGCGAGGGACCGCGTGTCGGCCGGCCATTCCCACCACGGCCGGCCTTCATGGTGATCTTTGAGCGCGGAAAACAAGGCGTAGCTCGTGAGCCAGTGCGCGTTGTCGGCCTGAAAGCGCGGGAAGTCACCGTAAGGGAGGGACGGTCTGGCCTGATTGATCCACGCGGTATGGGCGGCAAACAGGAGCGGTCGTTTGACTTGGTAGAGCGCGCCGAAATCGACTGCTTGTGCATCCAGTGCGCGCAGGCCGTCGAGGGCAGACGCTGGCAGCAGCCCGGCGGAAACCAACGCCGTCGGATCGATCAGATAGGGGTTGCCCGCGAATGAGGAGAAGCACTGGTAGGGCGAATCGCCGTAGCCGGTGGGTCCGAGTGGGCACACCTGCCAGTATTTGAAGCCCGCATCGTGGAGAAAATCGAGAAACCGCCCGGCGCCGTCGTCGAACACCCCGATGCCATGGGCGCTCGGAAAAGAGGTGGGATGGCAGAGGACGCCGGTGGCGCGATGGTCGAGCCAGTTGAAGAGTGGTGCGGGCGGAGTGGATTTCGCCGAAGTGGACATGGCCTGCGAATCAAACGACGTTTTCTCTAAAAGCGAGTCGGCGAAGGGCCGCGCTCTGCAGCCTCCGGCTTCTGGGTTGCCCCGTCCATTTCCTGCCGGAAGAATACTTCATGCTC
>CAMATV010000086.1 GCA_945861235.1 Opitutus sp. GAS368 | reverse complement strand
ATGTGGACGTGCCTCGGCCTCGTCTCGCTGACGCTTTATTTTGCGAACTCGATGAGCGCGGAGCTGCGCGCCGCCGACAATCGTGTCACGGAGATCGAGGCCCGTCAGGCGGTCGCCGGTGGGATTCGCTATGCGGGCTACATTCTCGCCAATTTCGCGACCAACGGCGCGGTCCCCAATGTCGCCGATTACAAGTCTGAGGCGCTGCCCGTGGGTGAAGCGCAGTTTTGGATGATCGGTCGCGACAACAGTCAGATCCCGACGTCCGCGCCCGTCTTCGGCCTCATCGACGAAGCGTCGAAGCTCAATCTCAACACGGCGACGCGCGCGATGCTGACGGAGCTCCCGAGCATGACGCCGGAACTCGTCGAGGCCATTATCAGCTGGCGCCGGGCGGCCAACGCGCAAGCCGGCGGCGGCGACAGCGCCGACACCGGCGGTGGTTCCGAGAGCGTCTATGCCCGCCTCGAGCCTCCCCGCTTGAACAAAGGTGGACCCTTCGAGTCCGTTGACGAACTCCGCCTCGTTGATGGAGCCACGCTGGATATTCTCCTTGGCGAAGACACAAACCGCAATGGGGCCCTCGATGCCAACGAGGACGATGGCGAGTCGTCCGCCCCCCGCGACAATCAGGACGGCCAGTTGCTGCCGGGGATTTTTGAATACGTCACCGTTTACAGTCGTCAGCCCAACACGCGCGCCGACGGCACGCGGCGCGTGAATGTCACCAACGGGAGCGGCCAGAATCGCCAGCAACTCATCCAGCTTCTCCTCTCGAAGAATATCGAGCAGCAGCGGGTCGCCACGATCGTCAACCTCGCCTTTGGCCCGGCGACTGGCCAAGGGGGTCCGGGCGGCCAAGGTGGTCGGGGTGGTCCGGGTGGCCAGGGTGGCCAGGGTGGCCAGCCGGCGCGACCGGACTTGACGAGTGTCGCTGAGTTTATGGTCGTGAGCCGGATGACCGCCGAGGAATTCGTTTTGATTCACGCCGATATTACGACCGCCACGGGGGCGACGCAACAAGGGCTGGTCAACGTCAACACCGCGAGCGAGGCCGTCCTCGCCTGCATCCCCGGCATCGGCCTCGCCAACGCCTCGACGCTCGCCGCCTACCGGGTCACCCATCCCGACGTGCTCACTTCGTTTGCGTGGCTCACGCAGGTCTTGCCACCCGCGGCGATCCGCCAAGCCGGCCGCTACATCACCGATCAGTCCTACCAGTTCACCGCCGACATTGCGGCGGTCGGTCGATTCGGTCGTGGCTATTGCCGCGAGAAAGTCGTTTTCGATACCCGCACCAGCACTCCCCGGATTATTTTCCACCAAGACCTCAGCGCCTACGGCTGGGCTCTCGGTTTGCAAGTCCGGCAAACCCTCAAAGGAACGAACAATTCATCGTGATCACGAAACGGAAAACTAAGAAACGACTGGCCTCTGTCGTCGGCCTCGCCTTCGCCGACGGCCACATGCGGGCTTGCCACGTCACTCGCGCCAAGGGCGTCAACGAAGTCGTCAAGGCCGCTTCGGCCGCCCTCACTCTGGATCTCCTGCATCCGGACTCCGAACTCGTGGGCCGCGAGATCAAGAATCACCTCGAGGCCGCCGGTATTCGCGAGCGCCATTGTGTGGTCGCGCTCCCGGCCAGTTGGGTCATGAGCCAGCACACCATCGTGCCGGAGCTCGCCCCGGAAGATGCGAACAGTTTTCTGCAGATCGAGGCCGAGAAGGGCTTCCCCTGTGATCCGGCGCAGTTGCAGATCGCGCGGTCTTTCCACCGCTCCGCCGGCGCGGCCTACGTCACCCAGCTGGCCGTGCGCAAAGACCAGCTTGAGCAATTGGCCGCCGCGTTGAAGGCCGCCGGCCTGAAGGCGGTCAGTTTCTCGCTGGGCCTCGCGGCGTTGCCCGAGGTCATTGCTCCTGCCGGGAAGGGTCGCATCACCGTCGCCGTCGAACCCCAGGGCGCGGCCTTGTTGATTTCTATCGGTGGCGGGATCGCGGCGTTGCGCACGTGCGAAGCGTCGGTCGAATCCGAGGTGGGTGAGCACGTGGTGAACGGCAATGCGGTCGCCCGCGAGCTGCGCATCACGTTCGAGCAAGTGCCGGCCGATTTGCGGGCGGAGCTCAAGCAACTCACGCTCTGCGGCGACGCCACCCTGAGTCGTCAGCTCGCGGAAAAACTCACCGAATGGGCGGCCACCGAAGGGTTGGCCGTCACGCGCGGCGCGGTGTCCGCGCAACCGATTTCCGATCAGATTGCCGAGCAAGTGGCGGCGCGATGGGTGGCGTCGGAAGGCCCAGACTTGGAGTTTCTGCCGCCGCACCCTGGCCGTTGGGCGATGCTGATGGCCCGTTACAATTCGAAACGGCTGGCGACTGCGGGTTTCGCGGTGGGCGGCGCGGCCGTCTTGGCCTTGGGGTTTTTCGCCTGGCAAGAGTTCAGCCGTTGGTCGCTCCGCTCCGAATGGGAGGCGATGGCGGTCGACGTGAAGGCGCTCGATGTGGTGCAGGATCGCATCCGTGAATTTCGCCCGTGGTATGACGAATCGTACCGCAACCTGACGATCCTCAGCCGCGTGACCGAGTGCTTCCCTGATAACGGCAGCGTGACCGCGCGCTCCGTGGAAATTCACGGGACGACCACGCAGACGGTCAGCATCAGCGGCACGGCCCGGGATAACGCTTCGCTACTGCGCACCCTCGACCAACTGCGCAAAGTGAAGGAAGTTCAGGCCGTGAAAGTGGAACAGATTCGCGGCAAGGTCCCCGCGCAGTTTACGTTTACGTTTCGTTGGAAAGGAAACCCCGGCTCATGAATGTGAATCCACAAAATCGCCAGAAAGTACTCTTGATCGCCACGGCCTCCGTGATCGCGCTTTACGTGCTGGATGCCGTCCTGATCACCCCGCTTACCACCACGTGGAAGACGCACGCCGCCGAAATCGTAAAACTCCAGAAAGACGTGGCGCGCGGTCGCGGGCTGATCGAGCGCGGACCCCAGACCCAGCGCAAATGGACGGAGATGCAGGCCGGCGCGCTCCCGAAGGACGCTGCGCAGGCCGAGCAGGATCTGATCTCGGCGTTCGACCGTTGGGGTCGGGAAAACCGCATTGAACTCGGCTCTATCAAGCCCCAATGGAAACGCGGCACCGATCGCTTTTCGACGCTCGAATGTCGCGTCGATGCCACCGGGACGCTCGCTACGCTCAGCCGCTTTCTCTATGAGCTGGAAAAATCTCCGATTGCCCTGCGCGTCGACTCAGTCGAGCTGACCGCACGTGACGAGGGCGGAAATAAACTCACCCTCGGCCTCATCGTCAGTGGGCTCCGGATGTCCCCGTTGGAGGGTAAACTATGAACACGCTTCATTCTCTCAGGGTGCTCGCGCTCGCCTTGGCGCTCGCTTGCGGAGTCGGCTTTGCCGCCGAGGTGTCACCAGCGCCCGCCAAGCCTGCGGTTGCGGAGCCGAAACCGGCCGCGAAGTCTCCGACCAAGACCGCGCCGTCGTCCAAAAGCGCCGACCGTGCGCGGGTCGCGACGCCCACGGGGCCCACCTTTGATACGTATCGGCTCATCGGTGACCGGAATATCTTTAATCCGAATCGCGTGGGCCGTAGCCGCTCTTCGGAGACGCCGCCGCCCCGCACCGAGGTCATCTCCTTTGTCGGCACCATGCAGTATGAGAAAGGCCTCTTCGCCTTCTTCGACAGCCCGGATACCGTCTACCGCAAGGCCCTCAACGAAGGCGGCGCGCTCGGGAAATTTACGGTCAAAGGAATCACGGCGGATCAGGTTGAACTCGAACGTGACGCCAAGCCACTCACGCTGAGAATCGGCCAACAACTGCGCCGCCCCGACGGTGGGGAGTGGTCGGTGATCGGGGTCGATATCGTGCGCAGTGAAGCGCGCGCCGCCGAAGCCGCCGCCAATCCGGGCCTGGGTGCGCCCCTCGCCATTCCTGCCGATGCCTCTGAAGCACTCCGCCGCCTGATGGAGAAACGCCAACAACAATTGAAACTATGAAGACCACCCTGCTCACCCCGTCCCTCTGGTTCGGTTTCGCCGCGCTCGCTGCTGCCGCCTCCGCCCAAACTGCTCCGCCCGCGCCCGTGAAGGCCGCTGCGCCGGATACCAGCGTCCTGCCATCGGCAGCGCGCCCCGCGTCCAAACCAGGCGAGCTGCGCTTCAATTTCCGCGGCGCCCCGCTCGAGACGGTGCTCAACTACATGAGCGACGCCGCCGGTTTCATTATCGTCCTCGAAACACCCGTCCGCGGCACCGTGGATATGTGGAGCTCGCAGCCGGTCACGCGCGAGGAGGCCGTGCAGTTGCTCAACCAAGCACTCAATAAAAACGGCTACAGCGCCAGCGTGCAGGGCCGCAGCCTGATCGTCAGCTCCAAGGACGAAGCGAAGAAGAAAAACATTCTGATCCGCACCGGCAATGATCCGCAGGAGATTCCGATGAACGCGGAGCTCGTCATGCAGATCATCCCGTTGCGCCGGATCGATGCCACCCAGGCCGCGCGCGATCTGGCGACGCTGATCCCTGGTTCCGCCACGCTCACCGCGAATCAGGACAGCAATTCCCTCGTCGTCACCGACACCAATATCAACATCCGCCACATCGTGGAAATCGTGTCCGCCCTGGACACCTCGGCCGACACCGTGTCCACCATGAAAATGTTCCAGCTAAAGAACGCGGACCCGGTGGAAATGGCTCAGCTGATCACGAATATTTTTTCGAGTCCTAGTCAGGGCCAAGGCGCGAATGCCGGCCGCGGTGGAGCCTCCGGTGGCTTTCCCGGTGGCTTTCCCGGATTTCCGGGCTTTGGTGGGCGGGGCGGTACCACGGGTGGCGGTAGTCGCACCAGCGGAGGTGGGGGTCGCACCGGAGGTGGCGCCGCCTCGACGTCGCGCTCGACGCCAGTGGTCGCGATTGCCGATGCCCGCACCTACTCGGTGATTGTGACGGCCAGCAAAGACGCGATGCCGGAAATTGGCGAAATCATCGCGCAATTGGATGCCAGTACGGCCCGCAAACAAAAGGTGTTCGTCTACACGATGGAGAATGCCGACGTGAAGCAGGTCGAAACCGTCCTCAAGAATCTTTTCCAATCGAGCAACTCGCGCGCGACGACGTCCACGCAGACCGATCCGCTCGCCACCCGGGCGGCCAACAACAGCCAGACCACGTCCACGAACAACACGCTCTCCACGAGTGGACGTCGCTAACCTACTCCGTCGCGCATTTTCCTTCTAAGGCATTCCTATGAATCCATCTCGTTTTTCCATTCGCTCGTGGCTCACGATCGGACTTTCTCTGTTCCTCGCTGCCGATCTTCTGGCCCAAACCCGCCCCACGCAGACGCCCACTCGCGGCCCGACGACTCCGACCCGGGCCACGGGAACCGGAGGCACCGGCGGTGGTGGTGGCGGGGGCAGCGGTGGCGCGTCCAGCCGTCAATATAACAACTCGACCATGGTCGGCGATGCGACGATCACGAGCGACTTGGAGTCGCGCCGCCTGATCGTGGTGACCGACGACGAGACCAACGAAAACATCAAGACCATCATCGCGAGCCTCGATAAACCGAAGCCCCAAGTGCTGATCAATGTGGTCTTCCTCCAAGTCACGCATGACAAGGGGCTCGACCTCGGAGCGGAGGCTTCATTCGAGGGTCGGCTCGCCGTTAAGAACAACCCCGAAGGCAACGCCCTCACCAAGTTCGGTGTCGCCGGCGCACTGACCGATCCCACGTCTTACGGTGCGTTCTACAAAATTCTGGGCGGAAATGTGAATGCGACGATCCACGCGCTTTCGTCCGTTAATAAGACCGAAATTCTATCCCGGCCTTCAATTCTCACGCGGAGCAGCCAGCAGGCGACGATTCTCGTCGGTCAGTCGATTCCCCTCATTACCAATTCGCGCGTCAGCGACACTAATAACACGACGATCAACACCGTCTCCTACCAGGATGTCGGTATCATTTTACGCGTGACGCCGTTTATCACGCAGGCCGGCTTGGTGGAGATGATCGTCTCGCCGGAAATCTCCTCGCTGAGTGCGACCACCGTCCCGATCTCGACGGGTGTTAATTCTCCGGTGATCGACAAGCGCTCCGCCGACACCGTCGTCGTGACCCCGAGCGACCAAACCGTCGTCATCGGCGGTCTGATTTCCACGCAGGTGATCGATCAGGAAAACAAGGTACCGATCCTCGGCGATATCCCGCTGCTGGGTTATGCGTTCAAACGAAACATTAAAAAGAACCAGAAGACGGAATTGCTGATTTTCCTCACGCCGCACGTGGTGATGGACCCCAACGATTTGTCGGGCATAGCCAAGGACGAACGCTCGAAACTAGAGCTGGCGCCGAAAACTTTCGAAAAAGAGGAAATGAAGAAATTCATCGGCAACCCCTGATTGCGGGCTTGGAACGGCGCGTGGTCTGGGGCTGAGTGTATCCACGCCCCCTATGATTTGGCCGTCTGCAAAGCGTAATCTCGTCGTTTCCGTCACCCTGATCGGTTGCGGTTTGGGGATCTGCGGGTGGCAGATTGAGGAACACGTCCGCTTCAAGCGTGACGCCGCCCAGGCGCTGATCAATCGTGGTCGGGATATTACGTCGACGCTCGGCGTCGTGGTTCGCTCCCAGCGCCGCAACGGAATCGTGGTATCGAAGGAACGCCTACAGTCCGCGCTGCAGGATCTGATTCGCCCGGAGGAATTGGAGTCCATTGCGATTCTTGGTGCCACGGGTGAACCGATCGCGAGCGCCGGCCATGCGGTGGAACTGACGCCCGAAATGCTCCGTGCGCGCGGGGTCTTCTGGAGTGAGCTATCGCTGACGATTCTCAATCTGATGGATCTGGGCGCGGCTGCCACTGAGGACGGCGTCCGCCCACCGGCCGCGATCGTCGTCTCCGATGAACGTCTCACGCGCCCTTTTCGTCCGACCGCATCGCGGCGGCCGACTGAGCCCGGCGCGGCCCCCACGACAGAACCTGCGGGTGCCGCGGTGTCCCGGCCCCTCTTCAGTCGTCCCTCGTGGATGTCGCGCGAGGACTATGATGCGGTGATTCAAAAACAGGGCGCCCACAGTCTGGTGATTTCCATGTCCACGGCGGAAATGCGCCGGACCGTGCAGAGCGATTTACTTCTCCGGTCGCTGGTCAGTTTGCTCGCGCTCGGCGGTGCGGTGCTCTCGGTGCTCGCGTGGCGCAATCTCTCGAAGAATTCCGAATTGCAGATCCGTCTGGTCAAAGCCGGGGAGATGAACACCCATCTCAAGGGGATGAATTTCGCCGCCGCCGGTTTGGCGCACGAGACGCGCAATCCGCTCAATCTCATTCGTGGTTTGGCGCAGATGATCGCGATGCAGGCCGGCAGTTCGGCCAACCTCAAGGATCACGCGTCGACCATCATCGAGGAGGCCGATCGCGTGACGGTGCAGTTGAATGAATTCATCAATTACTCGAAGCCGCGCGAGGCCCATCTGGGCTCCGTCGAGGTGCGTCGCTTGGTGGCCGACGTCGCCCGCACGCTGGTGCCGGATATCGAGGAAAAACAAATTACTTTGGTGCCGCTGGAATCTCCGCTGGTCGTCGAGGCCGATGAGCAGTTGCTCAGGCAGGCATTGTTCAACGTCCTGTTGAATGCGCTGCAAGCCGTGGCGCCTGGGGGGCGTGTAGAAATCAAGCTGACGCCGATCGGCCCCCGCGAGGCGGTTTTGGAAATTAGCGATGACGGCCCGGGCGTCGCCGTTGCGGAAAGGGCCAATATTTTCAAACCCTACGTGACGATGCGGCCGAAGGGGGTCGGACTTGGGCTCGCAATCGTGCACCAGATCGCCTCCGCGCACCACTGGGAGGTGACTTGCGATGCGAACGTGCCGCACGGTGCGCTCTTTCGGTTCAGTCGACTCATCCTCACCGGGCCGGCCGCATGAAGCCCGACGTGTCCGCCGCCGTCTCCATTCTCATCGTCGACGACGATCGCGGCCAGCGCAGTTTGCTCGAAACGTTTTTGCGCGCGCAAGGCTACCACACGCAATCGGCTGCATCGGGCGAAGCCGCGCTGGAGCTGTTGCTCGCGACGTCCTTCGCGATGATGATTAGCGATGTGCGGATGCCGGGTATGTCCGGGATCGAAACCTTGCGGCGCGTCCGCCAAAAGCACCCGACGCTCCCCGTGCTCCTCGTGACGGCGTTTGCCGATATCCGTAGCGCGGTCGCCGCCATGCGCGACGGGGCGGTCAATTATTTGGCCAAACCCATCGATCTCGATGAACTCATCGCGACCGTGCGGCTCGCGACTGAGCGGCGCGGCGTCGCGCCACTTTCGAGTAAAACGGAGAGCACCCTTCCCGTCGGAGTGGTGGCGGCGAGTCCGCTGATCCAAGGCGTTTTTCGTGACGCCGCCGTAATCGCGCCCTCGGAGACGCGCGTGTTGATCACGGGTGAAAGCGGGGTGGGGAAGGAAGTCGTGGCCGAAGTCATCCACGGCTGGAGCCCGCGGGCCGCCGGGCCGCTCGTAAAAGTGAACTGCGCGGCGATTCCGGAAAACCTCATTGAGAGCGAGCTCTTCGGACACGAAAAGGGTGCCTTCACTGGTGCGATCCAACAGCGGATTGGACGCTTCGAAGAGGCCAACCACGGGACGATTTTTCTGGATGAAATTGGTGACTTGCCGTTGCTGCTGCAGGCCAAATTGCTGCGCGTGATCCATGATGGTTCATTTCACCGGATTGGTTCGGGTCGGGATTTTCACACCAACGCGCGCGTCCTCGCAGCCACCAACCGCGATTTGGAGGCGCAGATCGCCGCCGGACAATTTCGTGAGGACCTGTTTTACCGACTGAACGTAATGGAGATTCACCTCCCGCCGTTACGTGAGCGCCCGGAAGATATTATTCCGTTGGCCACGTATTTCATTGGGCTGTTTTCTCGGCAGAAATCACGCTTCTCTGCGACGGTCGCGGCCTGTTTGCTGAACTATCGGTGGCCGGGCAATGTGCGCGAGTTGCGCAATGCGATGGAGCGGGCGGCGCTGCTTTCTCGCGGAGAAATCGTGCTGCCAGAGCACTTGCCGGCGCGAATTGTCGCCCACGTGGCCGTGCCTGCGCTCGCACCCGCCGAGGCGCAGCGTCTGGAGCAGATCGAACGCGAGGCGATTCTCCATGCGCTGCGGAAAAACAACTACAACCGGACCGAGACCGCGAAGGAGTTGGCCATCAGCCGCCGCGCACTCACCTACAAACTTCAGCGGTTAAGGTCCGAAGGCGTGGCGGTTGATCCCGTTGTCGGCACTGGCGAGTCCTAATCCCCGCTCGTCCGGTTGAGGCTGGTGCAGCGGACCGAAAGGTGGTCTGGGCGTCTCGCCCGTGTTTTCCGGACATGGGCAAAATCCCCGGGCTACGCCGCGTTACTGGAAACCGTGCGCTCGGCATTGAGCTTGTCCGCCGTACCGCTGGAATTACCGTCCCCGTCTATGCCCCGCCTCAAATTTAGGCTGAAGATCTTCGCGTTAGCCGGCGCGCTCGTTTTCGCCTTCACCGTTCCGCTCTGGTCCGCCGACCTGCCGTTCCGCCTCTACACCATTAACGCTGACTCGACGTTCGAGGCGTGCTCCGTGATGGACGTCAACCGCGATGGCAAACTCGACATCGTGTGCGGCGGGTTCTGGTATGAAGCGCCGACGTGGAAACAACACTTCCTCCGCAACGTCGAAAAACTCGGCGTACCACCGAACTGGGACGGCTACTCGCACCTCGAGATGGACGTAAACCGCGACGGCTGGACCGATCTGATTAACGTTAACTGGCGCAGCCGTTCCCTCTTCTGGGTCGAGCATCCCGGCCCCGGTCTCGGCGAATGGAAGAAACACCTGATCGCCGAACCCGGGGCAATGGAGACGGGCCGGCTCTACGACATCGACGGCGACGGCCAGCTCGACCTGCTGCCGCGCGGCGGCAATTTTTCCGCGTGGTGGGAGTTGCTCCCCGCCGCGCCTAAAGCCGAACCGAAATGGGTCCGCCATAACCTACCCGTGACCTCCTCCGGCCACGGCGGCGGCTTCGGCGACATCAATGGCGACGGCCGCGGCGACATCATTGGCCCCAACGGCTGGCTCGAAGCGCCCGTCGATCGCCGGAAAGGCGAGTGGATCTGGCACCCCGAGTTTGCGCTCGGTCAGGCGTCGATTCCCGTGATCGTCGCCGACGTGGATGGCGACGGCGACGCCGATCTGGTTTACGCGATGGGCCACGACTACGGCGTTTTTTGGCTGGAGCAGACGAAGGAAAACGGAAAGCGCGCGTGGAAAAAGCATCTCATCGACGACACGTGGTCGGTAGGCCACAGCCCCCTCTG
>CAMATV010000085.1 GCA_945861235.1 Opitutus sp. GAS368 | reverse complement strand
TTCGCCCAGGTCCGACTCACGCGATCCATTCGACCACGGCTCTCCCGCGAGTGAACAAACGGGCAACCGCTCGCAAGGCGGCGCTCACCTCATTCGCGGCTAACAAGCCTCCGCTGATAATTTCGCAGCAGGTGGATTAGCGGAATTTTTCCAACGTGGATCGAGCGCGCTGGCGGGCTTCTTCGTCGTATTTCTCGCGCTGAGGCATCTTGAGAGCTTGCTCGAAGGTGAGTTTGGCCGCGTCGCGTTGGCGGTCCGCGAGCAGCGCGAAGCCGAGTTCCACGCGGTGAGCGGGAAGGTGCGGGGCGAGTTCGGCGGCGCGTTGAAGCAAACGCACGGCTTCGGCGGTGGAGGCGTCGGGCAAACTTCCGTAAACGAGGCGCACGATCAATCGAGTGGCGGCACCGAGGGTCGCGACTTCGTAGTGCCACCGACCAAGGACGTGGTGCGCGTAATCATAGGCGGGGTCGAGGGCGAGGGCTTGCTCGGCGGAGGATTTCACCAGCCGGGAGTATTCGATCTTGGTGCGGGTGTCGGAGAGGGCGGCCAGTTTGCCGTAACAAATGGCGAGGGAGAGGACGTTGACGGCGTTCTGGGGTTCGAGCGCCACGGAGCGTTTCGCGAAGGAGAGCGCTTCGGTACAGAGACGTTTCTTTTCGGCGCTGTCCTTGGTGTCAAAACTGAGATCGGAGTATTGGCGGGCGATTTTCTGGAGGACGAACGGGTTGTTGGGGTGGGCGGTGTCGGCCTTGAGGAAACGTTCGAGGGCGGACTGCGAATCAAAGTGGGCCTCGGCGGCGAGGGCGGACTGGAGGAGGGGATCGGTCGCGGATACAGTCGTGGCGGCGCGAAGAGGAGCAAGGCACGCGAGCGCGGCGGCGAGGAGGAGGGGAGAGAGGCGGCGAGGGTCGTGCATGGGGAGCGTTTCGATTGCCGTCAGGGCATGGATGCCGGGTGGCGTCCTGTCATGGAAAAAACTTTTGCGCTACCCGCGGGAACGCCCAACGGTTTGATCCATGAAAGCCGCCGCCGAAACCGAATTGCTGGAGATCAGTCGCAAGTTGTCGCCGAAGAATCGGCGGGAGTGGTTGAACTACGGCCGCACGCTTACCACGCAGACCGAAAAAAATCGGCGGTGGTGGAGGAAGACGGTGACGCGTCTTGGGAGCGGATCATCGCCGATTCAAAGCCGCGGCCGAAGCTCGATGTGATGGCGGCCAAGATTCTCGCTGAGATGAAATCTGGAAAACATTTCCCCCCGATGCGAGTGGAGGATTTGTGATTTCCGAGCCGCGGCCGGAGTTTTGGGTGTTATACCACCGACTCCCCGGTGGGGCGAAAACTGCGGCCCGCAAATCCTACGTGCTGATACGAATGGCCTGCTACGCGGACAGCAGCTTTCTCGTTTCCTGCTATGTGGCGGATGCGAATGCCGGCCAAGCCAAGGCTTAGCTTATTCGCACCGGAGGGCCCTTGATTTTCACATCGCTCCACACGTTGGAGGTGCGCAACGCTTTTGAGCTGGGCGTGTTTCGCGGTCACTTTACCGCGATCGAGGCGCGAGCGGCAGCGAAGAATCTGGCGGAAGATTTACGCGGATTTCGGCTGGTGGAAACGAGCGTAAATGGATCGGCGGCTTTGAGTGAACAGCATTCCGAGAGGACGGGCACGCGCAGTCTGGATATTTCGCACGTCGCGGCGGCGAAATTATTGCGTGCGAAGGCGTTCGTTTCGTTCGATCGACGGCAGCGGACGCTCGCGGCCGCGGTGGGCTTGACCGTCGAATCCTGAACCGAGTCAGGGTTTGCGGAAGAGGTAGTGGCTCACGAGCCATTCCTCGCCGGCACGGTAGCCCCAGAGTTCGGCGCAGCTCATGTAAAACACGCGCCAGTAGGCCCACCATTTGGTGGCTTGGTCGGGGCCGTAGGTTTCGGCGAAGAGGGGCATGATCTCGGCGCGGTGGGCGTCCATGTTTTGGAGCCAGTGCTCGGCGGTCTGTTGGTAGTGGCGGCCGTTTACTTTCCAATCGGAGACGAGCTTTAGATCGTCCTGAAATTGGAGGAGAAGGTCGTGCGCCGGCATCTGTCCGCCGGTGAAAAAATAGCGGCTCATCCAGTCGGAGGCATCGCGGGCGATGAAGTGGTAGCTCAGGCGATGATGGGTGAAGATGTGCGTGAAGAGCATCCCGCCCGGTTTGAGCCAACGCGCGATATGGGCGAAGAGGCGTTGATAATTTTTGAGATGTTCAAACATCTCGATCGAGACGACGCGGTCGAATTGCGCGGGCGCGGTGTCGAAGACGTTGATGTCGCAGGTGACGATCGTGAGATTGGTGAGGCCGCGACGGCGGGCCTCGGCGTCGATGAATTCTTTTTGAGTGCGGGAGTTGGAGATGGCGGTGATGCGTGAGCCGGGAAACTTGGCAGCGTTGTAGAGGGCGAGGGAGCCCCAGCCGCAACCGAGCTCGAGGATGGTTTGACCGTCGGTGAGCTGAGCGCGCTCCGTGTAGAGGGCGAGCATGGCGTCCTCGGCTTGGTCGAGGGTTTCGCGGCCGGTGGGGTAGAGGCAGCCGGAGTATTTTAGATTTTTTCCGAGGCAGCGTTGGTAGAAGCGGGTGGGGATTTCGTAGTGCTGCTCGTTCGCGGCAGCGGTTTGCTCGGCGAGCGGACGCGTCTTTAGATCGGCGACGTAGCGGGCGCGATCGTAGACGGCGGAGTCGTCGCGGATGCGCTGGGCGAGCAGGCGGCGGATACCGATCCGGAGGAGCCAGTCGGGGAGAAGATTTTTTTCGAGGAGACGGTCGATCATGGAATCGGGTTCGTTCGGCGTTCTCATCATCGTTTTCCGAGCGGCGAGAGCACGAGCAAGATTAAGAGAAGGAGAACGATTAATTTTGAGACGGCGGGAGTTTCTTCGGAAACCACGGAAGGAAGGCGCTCGTGGTTTTTTGGTAGCGACGGTAGGCGTCGCCGCGGGACCGGAGGCTTTGTTCTTCGGTCATGGGGATGCCGGTGACGCGCAGGAGAAGGTAGAGGATGCTCGCCGGACCGACGATCGCGAGCCAGCCCCAGGGCGAGGCGAGGGCGAAGACGAAGAAGGAGACCCAGACGAGCCATTCGAAGAAATAGTTCGGGTGGCGGCTGTAGCGCCAGAGGCCGACGGCGCAGACCTGGCCTTTGTTTGCGGAGTTTTTCTTGAAGGCGGCGAGCTGGGCGTCGGCGAGGGCTTCGCCGGAGAGGGCGAGCAGCCAGAGGGCGGCGCCGGCGTATTCGAGCGGGTGGAGCACCGGGGAGGGATTGAGCGAGGCGAGGAGAAAGGCGGCGGCGAGGAGGACAACGGACGCGGCCTGCATTTGAAAAAACCAAAACATTTTCGAGACGAAGTTAGCCGCCCAGTCTTTGCGCAGTTGGACGTAGCGGCCGTCTTCGGTGGGATGGTGGCCGATGACGCGGATGGCGAGGTGCGTACCGAGGCGGAGACTCCAGCCGACGGCGAGGGCGGCGAGGAGAGCGCGGCGCACGGGCCAGCCCGGACCGCCGAGGGCGTAGAAGGCGGCGAGGGCGCCGAACGCGTAGGACCAGGCGATGTCTACGATGCCGTAGTTGTCGAAGCGCCGGGCGACGAGATAGAGTAGGGCGAAGCCGGCGCAGAGCGCGGCAAGAGCGAGCAGGAGGAGGGTGAGGGCGGACATGCGGCGGTCATGAATCTTTTTCTGCCGTCTTTCTCTTAATCTTTCTCCGGTGCGGGGAAGGACTGACGAAAGAGGAAGATCAAGAGGAGAGAGAAAGAGACGGCCTGGGCAGGTGGTGGGGCTCGGCGCGCCGACGAGCGCCAGCCCTACAGGCTGAGGTTGTTGGGGCGGGTGTGGAGGGTGTGGACGACGGAGATGTTGCGCATCGCGAAGGCGGATTCGCAGTAGGCGAGGTAGTAGGTCCATTTGCGCATGAAGCGGTCATCGAAGCCGAGGGCGAGGATCTGCTCGGTGCGGTGGCGGAAATTGTCGTGCCAGAGACGGAGGGTGCGGGCGTAGTCGGGGCCGAAGTCGTCGACTTGGTGGAGGACGAAGCCGCCGGTGCGGGAGAGGAGGTCGTTGACGCGGTTGAGCGAGAGGAGGAGTGAGCCGGGGAAAATATGTTTCTGAATGAAGTCGATGCCGCGGCGGAATTTTAAGTATCGGGAATCCGGACACGTGATGAACTGGAGGGCGAGGAGACCGTCGGGTTTGAGGACGCGGTCGAGGACGGCGGTGAATTCGGGGAGGTAGCGGTGCCCGATGGCCTCCATCATTTCGATGGAGACAATTTTATCGTAGGTGCCGGTGAGATCGCGGTAATCGCGGAGCTGGACGTCGACGCGGTCGGCGAGGCCGGCGGCGGCAATGCGCGAGCGGGCGAGGTCGTATTGTTGTTGGGAAATCGTGACGGTGGTGACGCGGCAGCCGTAGGTTTGGGCGGCGTGGAGGGACCAGCCGCCCCAGCCGGTGCCGATCTCGAGGACGTGATCGGAGGGGGTGAGGCGGAGGGAGCGGCAGAGGGCGTCGTTTTTCTCGCGCTGGGCTTCCTCGAGGGTGAAGTGAGGGTGGGCGGCCGGCCACTTCGCGGAGGAATACATCATCGAGGGATCGAGGAAGAGGGCGAAAAAATCGTTCGAGAGATCGTAGTGCTCGGAGATGTTGCGGCGGGCGATTTCGCGGGAGTTGGGGCGGAGGAGGTGGCCGAGGCGGTTGGTGTGGCGCAGGAGGTTGAGGGCAAACGACTGGGCGTGTTTTTTCGTCGAACCGGAGAGAGTGGGGGCATCATCGACGTTGAGTAGAAACCAGGCGATGACGGCGGCGAGGTGGGGTGTCTCCCAGTCGCCGTCGATGTAGGACTCGGCGAAGCCGATGTCGCCGGCGAAGAGACATTTCTTGAAGAAGGCGTCCCGTTTTACGCGAATGAGGGCGAACGCAGGGAGGGCGAGTGGCAGCGTGAGCTGGACGGCGGCGGCGTGGGTGCCGATCTCGTGCGAGGTGCCGTCGGGTAGCTCGATCCGGAGGTGACCGCGCGTCATCGCGGCGAACGAGCGCAGGACGGCCGTGCGGTAGAAGCTGGGTTTGGCGCGGTCGGCGAAAGCGGCGGTGGCGCTGGCGGAGGACGGGTTGGGCGGCTCGGAACTCATAGGGCTTCGGAGGGGTGGGCGGATGAAAGGGTGGTGGCGGATCGGACGATGGAAGAGTGGGGGCGGTAAAGGGCGCGTTGGTCGGCGGAACGGGCGGATTTAGAGAACCACGGGACGCGTTTGCACCAGAGGAGGGCAGCGTGGAGGTGAATGAGGGCGATGATGCGGAGGGTCAGTGCGGGGTATTTTAGCGTGAACCATGCCAAGCGCGCGCCCGTGAGTTCGCTGCGGGGGCCGGCGAGGGTGCTGGTGAGGGTGCGTTCGGTGCCCACGTAGTCGTCGATTTGGACCGAGAGGTTTTTGCCCGGCGTGCGCAGGGCAAAGTCGAAAGCGACATCGACATCTGAAAACGGGGAGACGTAGAAGTGTTTGGGGGTGCGGAGGGTGAAGGTCGCGCCTCCGGCGCGACCTTCGCCAGTGGAAGGATGAAAGTGGGAAGTTGAAGGGGTGGCGTTGGTGCGGGTGGCGGGACCGAGGACGTAGGGCTTCATCTCCTTGAAGGTATTCGTCACTTCGGACAACGCGGCGATCGGGGTGCCGGTGCGGTCGTAGCAGAAATAAAACGAAACGGGGTTGAAGAGATAGCCGAAGACGCGTGGGAGGGTGACGAGAACCACGCGGGCGCCCGTGAGGTCGAGCGTGGGCGACGAGGCGGCGAGGTGGGCGAGAACTCGGGATTTTAGATTTCCGGTTTCGGGTGCTCGATGGGGGAGCGGAGCGGCGGACGTGGCGGGCGGGAGTGGGGCGTGGTGGAGGGGTTCGCCGGTGGGGAGGTAGTCGCCGTCGCGGAAGGAGTAGAGGTTGCGACGGCCGAACGAGAAAAGCGCCAGGTTGCGATGGAGCAGGGGAAGTTCGTCAAGATCGATGGCGAACAGGAAAATCCGGTAGAGAAAGCGGTGCGGACGCGGCGAAAAACGCGCGTGCATGACAGAGCATTCGTAGAGACAGGAATTCATTCGGCCGCAGGTCATGCAGATTCCTGTATTACGACCAGAAAGCGAGAACGGATGCCTTTTGACGAAAGGGGCTCGCGAGGGCTCCGCTAGCCGCTCCACGGGTCGCGACCGAGGAGCTGTTCGCTGAGGCGGACGGCGCTGAGGAGGCCGTCTTCGTGGAAGCCGTAGCGTTGCCAGGCACCGGCGAAATACGTGTGGGTCGTGGTGCGACCGGCGAGGTTGAGGGCGGGGATGTCAGCTTGGGCGCGAACGGCACCGAGGCTAAAGAGCGGGTGCTCGTAGTGGATGCGGCGGAGGACGCGATCGGGGGCGATCGACTCGGGGCGGTTAATCGTGACGAAATAGTTTTCGCGGTCGGAGACGCCCTGGAGTTTGTTCATCCAGTAGTGGGTGGCGGTGGAGGCTGGGACGAGCGAACCATCACGGGCTGGAAAGCCCGTGCCACTCCGACTCACGGGCGGGACGCCCGTGCCACCCGAACCGTTCGAACCACTATCGCGGGCGATTTCGTAGTTCCAGGCGGACCAGGCGAGCTTCGTGCGGGGCATCACGGAAGCATCGGTGTGGAGGGTCGCGATATTGGCCTGGAATTTGAACTCGCGGAGGAGGCGCTCTTCGTCGCGGGTGGGGTTGACGAGGAGGCGCAGGGCTTGGTCGCCGTGGCAGGCGAGGATCACGTGATCGAAATTCTGAGCTTCTCCGGAGGACGTCATCACGGTGACGCTGCGAGGGGTGCGGATGACCCGGGTGGCGGCTTGGCGGAGGTGCAAGCGGTCGCGGAAAGGGACGGTGATTTTTTCGACGTAGGTTTTGGCGCCGCCGTCGACGGTCCACCACTGGTGTTGGGTGGAGAGGCCGAGAAAGCCGTGATTGTGAAAGAAGCGCAGGAGCGAGGTGGCGGGAAAGGCGAGCATTTGCTCGGGCGGGGTGCTCCAGACGGCGGAGCTCATGGGCACGAGGTAGAGATTAAAAAAATCTTCGCCGTAACCGCGGCGGCGCACGTAGTCGCCCAGGGTTTCGTTTTGAGTGGCAGGATCGTTGAGGGCGGCGACGGCTTCGCGGTTGAAGCGGTTGATCGCAGCGAGCATCCGATAGAAACGCGGACGGAAGAGATTGCGGCGCTGGGCGAAGAGGTGGTTGAGGGAGGAGCCGGCGAATTCGAGCCCAGTGTCGGCGTGACGCACGCTGAACGACATGTCGGTTTTTTTGATCGGGACGTCGAGCTGGGTGAAGAGGCGGGTGAGGTGCGGGTAGGTCACCTGGTTGAAGACCATAAAACCGGTGTCGATGGGCACGAGGCGGCCGGTGCCGGGCTCGGGGGCGGTGACGGTATTGGTGTGGCCGCCGGCGTAGTCGTTTTGTTCGAACAGGGTGAGGTCGAAGTGACGGTGGAGAAAATGGGCGCAGCCGAGGCCCGCGATACCGGTGCCGATAATGGCGAGAGAGGGCATGGGTGGAAGGAAGGACCAAGGACGAATTACCAAGGACTAAGGGAGGTTTGCTACGTGCGGTGGTCACGGGCGGACGCAGGTTGGCGGGCGTAAAGACCGCCTCCAGTCCAGAACCCACAGCCCACGTTCGAAAAATAAAAAGGGCCGGTCGTGGGACCGGCCCGCTGGAGAAAGGGGAGCGAGCCGGAGCTTACGCGCCCGGAGCGGCCGGGGGCGGATTGGTTTTCGTCATGTTGTGCGTTTCCTCGGTCATGTCGCGGTGGATGGCGGGGCCGTCGGCTTTTTTCGGGACGGTGGCCT
Source organism: Opitutus sp. GAS368 (assembly GCA_945861235.1). Taxonomy (GTDB): domain Bacteria; phylum Verrucomicrobiota; class Verrucomicrobiia; order Opitutales; family Opitutaceae; genus GAS368. The sequence continues at coordinate 2,534 of CAMATV010000085.1, read as the reverse complement.
GTGCGGCGGCGGCGGTCGCGACGGCGAAGGCGGCGGCGGCGGGGACGACTTTCTTGAGGGAGGAGAATTCGGGATGGACCAAGGCGGCGCGTTCGGCGGCGGCGATGGAGGAGGCGTGTTCTGCGCGGGTGCCTTCGTCGAGGACGGATTGGGGCACGGATTTCAGGCCCCAGATGAAGCCGGTGTAGGACAAGAGCTTCAGGCCGTAGTAGGTCGGATCAATCTCCCACCAATAAAATCCGTTGCGGGTACTGCTTTGGAAGCGGTGGTGGTTATTGTGCCAGCCCTCGCCGAGCGTGATGAAGGCGAGGATGGCGCTGTTGCGCGAATCATCGTCGGTCTTGAAGCGGCGTTTGCCCATGAGATGGGCCATGGAGTTGATACAACCGGTGCCGTGGAAAAGCACGGTCGTGCTGATGAAAAAGCCCCAGACCAGCAGCTGGCCGCCGGTGGTGCCGAGCGAGGGGGCATAAAGTTCGAGCAGCCAGCCGGCGCCGAAGAGCGAGAAGGCGAAGGCGACGGGGACGACGAGGTCGAAGCGGTTGAGCCAAACGAGCTCGGGGAACTTCGCGAGGTCCTTGATCTTGGTGTAATCCGTGGGGAAATTGCGGCGACTGGTAATCCAGCCGATCTGCGACCACCAGAAACCGTGGACGTGGGGAGAGTGGGCGTCGTCGGCCTCGTCGGAGTGAAGGTGGTGATGACGGTGGTGGTAAGCCCACCAGAGCGAACCGCGTTGCACGGTGGTGCCGGCGCAGAGGGCGAGGATAAATTGGCCAAACCGGGACGTGCTATACGTTTTGTGGGAGAAGTAGCGGTGGTGGATGCCGGTGACAAAAAACATCCGGATGAAGTAGAGCGCGACGGCGGTCCAGATCGCGACCGGGCTGACGCCGACCCAGAAGGCGGCCAAGCAGCCCGTGTGCAGAAAGACGAAAGGCATGACGCGGACCCAATCCACTTTGTCGGGTTCGGCGCGCATCTTCTCGGCGCCGTCTGGACAATAATCTGAGTCAATCCACTGGCTGAGGGCGGTCGCGATGCGACGCAGGACGGACGTGGGTTGGGTTTTGGCGGATGCGGACATGCGAGGACCTTAACGGACAGTAATCCATCGGTGCGTGCAAGCCGGGTTTCGGGAAATCCCTCCGCAATTTTTGGGAGGTTACGTGTGCGTGACGGGGCGGTATCCCGGTTGACCGCGTGGCATACGCCCTGCTCTCTGCGCCTCGCTTTCGTAAAGCGCTGAACGTTCTTTGAATTTCGTCCGACCCGATCGTTCGCGGGCGGATGCTGCCATTGCGGTGCTGCGTGGCTGTGAGGATCACGCAGACCGCTGATTTCTGTGCCCCAGAACCCACGATTTGGCCGGGCGGCGCGCGAGCGTTGCCGGGCCGAAACCACCCGAGTGTTTGCCGTGCTTTACGCGCGGTGGGCGCGGAGGTGTTTAACCCGATAGTAAAGACATAGAAATCAAACTCTCCGCCTTATCCGCGGAGTTTAATACCATGAAAGCAGTCAATAAACTCGCCGTCCTGTTCAGTCTGGTCGCGCTCAGCTCCGTCGCCGCATGGGCGAAGACGGAAGAGCAGACCTATCTCGACACGTGTCGTAAGGGTCCGGATGTGCCGGTTCCGCTCGCTGTGGTTCGTCCCAGCGTCGGTCCGGAATATGTCGGCACCACGGTGCAACTCGAGTTCGTCGTGGACGAGACGGGAAAACCCGCCGGTTTCATCGTGAAGTCCACTCCGGACTCCATGGTGGCTGCGGCGGTCACGGATGCGGTGAAACAGTGGCGTTTCACGCCTGCGATGAACAACGGTGTGGCGGTGGCGACGAAAGTGTCGCTGCCGATTCGCTTCGTTGATGATTCGGTGGCTGGGACGCGCTGAGCAGGGCGTCAGGAAAACATAATCAGGAAACAACCAGGGGCGCTCTCTTTTCGGGGGCGCCCCTGCTTCTTTTGGGGTGCGCGATATATTTTGGGGTGCGCGAAAGATTCGCGGGTGAACGGGGCCACGTCGGAGATCACACCAGCATCGGGCGAAAATGATCAGCGATCATCGGCTCCGGGCGTAGCAGAGTCGGTCGCCACGAGAGCGGTGAGGAGGAGCAAAATAATGACGGCAGGGAGCATGGCTGGGCGAAGGTCGGTCGGTATGAAACGGACGACGGTGGATTGTTTCACCAAAACGGTCTGCGCTGGCGGTATTTGAGCATCCGCTGGAAAACCGTCGGACCGGATGTCAGTTACCGCCGAGCCGAAGGGTCGAGGGCGGGTGCCAGCAACGCCAGCGAGTGGAGGATCGTCGGCTTGCCGGCGCTGGCCGCCACCAGGGGAGTCAACCGAGCAGTTGTTTCACCATCGCGTGGATCATGCGGGGTAGGTCGTAGGGGAAGCGCGCGGTGATCAAATTGCCGTCGACGACGCAGGGCTCGTCCAGCACCGTGGCGCCCGCATTGGCGAGGTCGGGGTGGATGTTCCAGACTGCGGTGGCCTTGCGGCCTTTGAGAATGCCCGCGCTCACCATCAC
>CAMATV010000084.1 GCA_945861235.1 Opitutus sp. GAS368 | reverse complement strand
TGGAAGTGGATGGGAAAACCGGAGCCTTCGTCGTCCGACGCGAATCCAAGTCGCCAGGTCCGCCGGAGTCTCCGCAACCGATCGCCCCATCACCTCCTCAGTCCATGAAGAATACTCCCCGCACCCTCCTCGCCGCCCTCGCCGGCTGGATCTCCCTCGGCTCCGTCGACGCACAGACCGCCGCTCCCTCGTCGTCCACCACGGAGGAAGCCGTGATGCTTTCCCCGTTCCAAGTCTCCACCTCTAAGGACCAGGGCTACGAAGCCAGCGAGACGCTGTCCGGCACGCGCCTCTCGACGCCCAACAAGTTCGTCGGCGCGGCCATCACCGATGTGACGCCCGCGCTCATGCAGGACTTGGCGCTGACGAACATGCAGGACCTGATCAATTTCGTCCCCAACTCCGCGTCGTATTTCGGCGGCGGAATCGGCGGCGACTCCACGGGCAACAACGCCCTCTTCGGCATTTCCTACTACGTCCGCGGCAACCTCGTGAGCTCCGCCAGCCGCGACTTCATCAAATACCGCGTTTACGAAGACGCCTACAACGTCGAGCGCTTCTCCTTTTCCCGCGGTCCCAACTCGATTCTCTTCGGCATTGGTGATCCCGCGGGCATCGCCAACAGCGTCTCCAAACGCGCCCAATACAAAAACAGCTACGGCGCCACCTTTCGCTTCGATTCAAACGACAGCGCCCGCGGCACCTTCGACCTCAATCGTCAGCTCATTCCGCAGCGCCTCGCCCTTCGCGTCGCCGGCCTCCACGAGAATCGTGAGACCGACCGCAAACCCTCCGACCGCAAATCCGATCGCATCTACGGTGCGCTCACGGCCAATCCGTTTCGCGCCACCACGCTGCGCCTGACCACGGAAAAGGGCCACTACGATGCGCTCAACGTCCGCCCGTGGCCGGCCGCCGACGGCCTCACGCCTTGGATTCAGGCAGGCCGGCAGGAAATCCCGACCCCATTTCTCAACGGCGCCGTCAACAACGCCACCGGCACACCCTCCGCCAACCTCGGCACCGCCCCACAGCCGCCCGGTATTTTGCCCACGCCGGCGCCCGCGTCCGGCCCGCGCGGCATTCTCGCTGCCGCCGGCTTCGATATTACGCGCAATTTTCCCTATGCCGGGCTCACGTTTTCCGGCAGCGGCGCCGCATTGCCCACGGCGCCGATCAACATGAACGGCCTGATTTACCCGATCAAACCGTTCCAGTTTGGCACCACCGGCGAGCGCAACCCCACGCTTCTCAACGCGCCGATTCCTTACAAGGCCAACGTCCTCGGCTACGGCAACCGCGTCGTGCAGGACTTCGACAACCGCATGATCACGCTCGAGCAGGCGATCGGCCGGGATCTTTTTGTCGAGCTGCTCTACAGCCGCCAGCACATCGACGCCGTCAACGACTACTCGTCGCAGAACGTCGACAACATCTTCATCGACAAAAATCCCACGCTGCTCGCGCTGCGCGGTGGCGTCCTGACCAATCCAAACTACAACCGGTATTTCGTCATCAACGACCAGCCGACTTCCTACGAGCAGCGCTTCATCGACGAGACCTATCGCGCCACCGCCTCCTACAAGCTTGAGGCGAAACGCCACCTCCGCGGCCGGCTGGGCGAATGGCTCGGCTATCACAACTTCGCCGGCCTCGCCGAGCGGACCACCTCGGACTTCGTCCAGCACTTCGCATTTCTGCGCAACACGAACAACGCCGTCATGGGCACCGTTCCGCAGTTCCCCGTCGCCGGCACCATCGATATCCAGTCCGCGAATAACATGATCGCCGCGATCAACTACATTGATCCGCAGCGGCCGGAGACGTGGGCGTTCCCCGATCTGTATCCGCGCTACCCGCACCTCCTTTTCGACGGTTCCGCGAAACCCGCCCCTGACGCCAACGGCCTCGCTCCCGCCTGGGTGGTCAACTCCAGCACCCGTTCGCTGCAGGAGATCCGCTCGAAAATGTTTGTGATGCAGGACGTGTTTCTCGGCGAGCGCCTCATCACCACCTTCGGTTGGCGCAAAGATAATTCCCGCATTTGGAATCCGCCTGCCGGCGCAAAAAATACCGCGGGCGGCGGCTACATCAAAAACATCCTCGAGACTTCGCCTAAGTCCGTCGCCCCCGTCGAAAAAGAGGGTTCCACGCGCACCCAGGGCGCCGTGTTCTATCCGCTGCGTTGGATCGGCCTGAGCTACAACCAGTCGATGAGCTTTCAGCCCGCGTCCGGATCGTCGCGTGACATCTGGGGCAACACGCTTCCCAACTCCGAGGGTCGCGGCAAAGACTACGGCCTCAAATTCAGCCTGTGGGACGGCTTGGTTAACGGCAGCCTTTCCAACTTCACCACGTCCACGATCAATCTCGCGACGACGCAACTCCGCGCCGGTCCGGCCGGGAGCATCGATGGCGGCCGCGCCGCGATCCGCAGCACGATGGAGCGGCTACTGCCCGACGATCCCTACTGGCGCTCGACGAATTATCCTTGGAACAACGACTATCGAAACCTGAACGACAACGATTCCAAGGGCTACGAATTCAGCGTCACGGCCAATCCCCGCCGCAACTGGCGGATCACCGGAAATTTCAGCCGGCAGACGACGAAGGCCTCCAATGTCGGCGGCTACGAACGCGAATTCCTCGCGCTGGCCCGGAGCCTCTTTGCGCCCGGCGGCAAATACGCCGCCTACTCGGCGGGCACCGATGGCGTGACCATTCAGAACCAACTCAGTGCCATCGAGGACGTGCTGACCCGGGCCAAGAGCCTCGAAGGCCGCGCCGACGCCCGCCAGGCCCGCTACACCGCGCGCATGTCCACCGCGTATGATTTTACCTCGGGCCCGCTCAAGAACTGGGGCACCGGCGGCACGTTCCAGTTCAGCAAAGCCCTCATCGTCGGCTACCCTTACATCCCGGGGAATCCCGGTCTCTTCAACGCCAACAACCCTTACTTCGGCGACGACACGAAGGTCGTCGGCGTTTTCACCAGCTACCGCTTCAAGGTCTTCAAAAACTACCACTGCCGTCTGCAACTCAACGTCGACAACCTCTTCGACGATGCCGACCTCCACCCGATCGTGAAAGTCGACCGTGGCGATGGCCAGCCGGTCGTGAGCCGCTACAGTCTCGCCGGCGGCCGCAACTGGGTACTGAGCGGCTCCGTCGATTTCTGATTCCGGTCCCCGTCCTCCCACCGTCGCGACCGATTCTCCCTCGGCAGGATTTTCGTTGCCGCGCTGAATTGCCGCGCAGTCGCACCGCCGCCCCACTCCGCGCTTGAAGCGCCCGCCCTTTTCGCGCTGCCTGCGCCATCGTCGCGATGCCCCACCCCACCGATCAAGCCCGCTGGTTTGCCGAGGAAGTCGATCCTCACCGCGGCGCTTTGCGCGCCTATGTGCAGCGGGCGTTTCCCGGCGTGCGCGATGTCGACGATGTCGTGCAGGACTCGCTCCTCCGCATTTGGACCACCCGTGCGAGCCGCCAAATCGGCTGCGCCCGCGCTTTCCTTTTTAAGATAGCCCGCAACCGCGCCCTCGATCTGTTGCGCCACGATCAGGCTTCGCCACTCGTCGGTGTAAGGGATTTGGCCGCGTTGTCCGTGGCAGAGGATGCCCCCTCTCCCTCCGATGCTCTCTCCACCACGGAAAAAATCGAACTCGTCGCCGACGCCATCGCCGACTTGCCCGACCGTTGCCGCGAGATCGTCGTCCTCCGCAAACTTCAGGGCCTTTCGCAACGCGAGGTCGCCACACGTCTCGGCCTCTCCGAGCGCACCGTCGAAGTGCAGGTCGCCCGCGGCGCGCGGCGCTGTGCGGAATTTCTCCGCCGTCGTGGCCTGACCGCCGCCGACGCGAATCTCTGACCATGCCCGACGGCCCGCCCACTTCGCCGCTCTCCCCGGACCACGTGCTCGACTGGCCTGGCCGCACCGCGACGGCCGACGCCGTGCTCGCCGCCGTCGAGCGGCGCGTGCGGCGCCGCCGCCAGCTACGTCGCCGCGCCGCCGCGGCCGTCGCCTCGCTCACCCTGCTCGTGGTCGCCGGCACGACGTGGTTTCGCCCCACGTCCTTCTCCCCAGCCACCGCACTCGCCACCCGTGCGACCGTCACGCAACCCACCCGCCAACGTCTCGCCGACGGCTCGCAGATCGAGCTCAATGGCGATGCCCGGGTGCTCGTCGAATTTTCTCCCGCGGTCCGTCGCGTCACCATCGTGCGCGGCGAGGCTCACTTTGAAGTCGCCCACGACACCGCCCGCCCCTTCGTCGTCGTGGCGGGCGAGGTCTCGGTGCGCGCCGTCGGCACCGCCTTTTCGGTGCGGCTCGCTCCGCGCGACGTGAACGTCCTTGTCACCGATGGCCGGGTCGCCGTCGACCGCGCCAGCGCCGATCCCGTCGCCACCCCGGCGCAACCCCTCGCCTTTGTCTCCAAAGGCGCCGCCGTCGCCGTCGCACCCGCCGATCTCGCCCCCCACGCTCCCGCTCCCGCCGTCGTCGCGGTTTCCGCACCGGAAATCGCCCAGCGGCTCGCTTGGCGCGTGCCCCGCCTCGAGTTCAACGACACCCCGTTGCGCGAGGCCGTCGAACTCTTCAACCGCCATGGCGACGTACGCCTCAGTTTGGCCGCTCCTGCCCTCGGCGAGCTGCGCGTCAGCGGCACCGTGCGCGCCGACAACACCTCGGCTCTCCTGCAACTCCTGCGCGCCGATTACGGCGTCGAGGCCCAGCGCCTCGGCAACGGCGAATTCGTATTGAGACGCCCGCGCTAGTCGCCGCCCGTCCGGCTCGCTCGCCCGCGATTTCCGTAAGGGATTTTCCGGCCCCGTCCGTGGAGTGTCCCGACGACGCGCTGCGTCCGCTTCCCACCACATGTCGCGTCCCACGCACCCCCTTCGCCTGCTTTGGTTCCTGACGCTGCTTTGCGTGCCGGGTCTCCGCGCCTATTCGGCCGACACGAGCCGGCGTCCCTTCAATTTGCCGGCGGACGACGCAGAAAACTCGCTCCGCCTCTTTGCGACGCAGTCCGGCCAGGAGGTGCTCTTTTCCCGCCCATCGACCGCCGGCGTGCGGACCAAGGCGCTCCAGGGCGACTACGTCCCGCTCGAAGCGATGACGCGCTTGCTCGCCGGCACTCCGCTCGTGGCCACGCCCGAACCCCGCTCCGGGGCCATCGTCGTCAGCCGCCCACGCATCGCCGTCCCTCCGTCGCCCGGCGAGGAGCCGGGAAATGCGGCCGAGCCGCCAAGCAAACTTATGACCAACTCGAACAAATCCCCCCGCCTGCTGCTCGCCTCCCTCGCCGGCTGGCTCGCCGCCACGACCGCCACCGACGCGCAGACGCTCCCAGGCGCTCAGTCGGCCACCGTCATCGGCGCCAAAGAAACTGTGAAACTGGAATCGTTCGTCGTCACCGGTTCCAATATCCCCACCGCCGCCGACGCGGTCGCGGCGCCGATCACGATCATCAATCGCGACGAAATCGAGCGGACCGGGCTTGGTTCCAATCTCCTCGAAATCGTGCAAACGCGCATGCCCAGCTTCGCGGGCAGCGGCAATCTCGGTGCGACCAACGGCAATATCGCCGGCGGCACCGCCACTTCCGGCGGCTCGCAACTTTCGCTGCGCAATCTTTCCACCCTCGTGCTCCTCGATGGCCGTCGCTTGCCCGACAGCGGAGCCAGTGCGCGGGGCGGTCGCTCCTTCGTCGACGTAAACCAGATCCCACTCGCCGCCATCCAATCGATGGAGGTGCTGACTGACGGAGCCTCGGCCATCTACGGTTCCGATGCCGTCGGCGGCGTCGTGAACGTGAAACTGAAACACGATTATCAAGGCCTCGAAGTGGGCGGGCGCTACGCGATGTCGACGGGCGACGGGGACTACGCTCAACGCTCCGCCTATCTCGTAGCCGGGGCCAAGGCCGACCGGATGAGCCTGACCGTTTCCTTTTCCAAGTCGGACATCACTCCGTTGCTTCAGTCCGAGCGCCCGTTCTCGAATCCGCAACGCGGCAAATCGGCGACGATTTCCGGTGCCTTGGGCCAGTCTTCGACCGCGTTTCCCACCGCGTTTCTGCGGCCCAATCTGAATTCTCCGAGCCTCGCGACCCCGACCGGGCCCGCGGCAATGTTTGCGGACCTGAACGCCTTGGTCGCCTCCGGCATTTATCAAGCCTCCTCCGTCCAACCGATCGCCGACACCTTCGATCTGGCTCCGTTTGTCACGCTCACCATCCAATCCAGCAAGCGGGCGCTCACGCTCGCGAGCACCCTCAAACTCATCCCGGAGCGGCTCGAGCTGTTCGTCGAGGCCATGGACTCCCTGAGTGAAAGCTGGTCGCAGCAGGGCGCGCTCGGCATCACGACCGCCGTCCCGGTCAACGCCCCCTACAACCCGACGCGGTCGGCCCTGTTTGCGGCGTTTCGCTACACGCCGGATGTGCGGCGCGCGGATAACTCCGCACAACTGCGGCGCTTCGTCGGCGGTTTCCGCGGGAAAATCGGTGACCGTCTCCAGTGGGAAGCCGGCTACAACACGAACACCAACCGGCTCGAAAATTCACTGGGCGGCCAATACTACGCCCCGAATCTCCAGCTCGCCCTCGCCGGCGGCTACGATGCGAACGGCAACCCGCAGGTCGGCGGCCGCTCTGCCCGGATCTTCCGCAACTACAACGCCCCGCCCAACACGACCACGCTCGCGCAATGGCAGGCCGCCATCACCCCGGCCAACTCCATCGTCCAGCCCGCGATCGACCTGCTCGCGCGTCCAGAGGGGATCTCACCGTCCGTCTTCGACAACATCCGCGGTGCGACCGCCAATATCTTCGAGGCGGGGCTCACGCAGCTCGACGCCCGCGTCTCCGGTTCCCTGTTCGATCTGCCCGCCGGTCCGTTTGGCGCCGCGCTCGGCGTTGATTTTCGCAAAGAGGAACTCATCGGAACCCCCGATGAAAATTCCTTCAGCAGCGGCCCCACCTCCCGACGCTGGCAGAACGGGAATTTTTTCGATCCCATTTCCCGGCGCCGGACGATCGACGCCGGCTTCGCCGAGATTCGCGTACCCGTGACGAGCGAGCGCACAAACCTGCCGGGAGTGCGCCTGCTCGAACTTTCGGCCGCCTACCGATACGAAAAATACTCCGACGCCGGCGCCTCCCGCGTCCCGAAATACGGCGTTCGCTGGCGGCCGGTCGGCGATGAACTCACCCTCCGCGGCACATATTCCGAGGCCTTCGTCGCCCCTTCGCTCTTCGCACTCTTCGGTCCCACCACGGAGGGCGCCACCGCCGCCGGGATCATCCAGACAGTTTTTGGTGTGCCCGGTTTCGGCCGGCAGCGCTCCGGCGCCAATCCCAATCTCAAGCCGTCCACCGCCAAGACCTCCTCGTTCGGGGCCGTCTATTCCCCGAAGGCCCTGCCGCGTCTCACCCTGGGGATCGACTACATCGAGGTGAAACAGCTCTCGTTGGTCGGCGTGGCCGGCGCGGCGACGATTCTTGGGAGCGTCAATGCGTCCGGGACGGCTTCGCCCTTCATCAATCAGGTGGCGATCGGAAATTTCCCCACCAATCCCGACACGTCGCTGCCGGCGCCCACTCGCATCACCGCGCCGGGCCAGCTTTCGGCGCTGCTCCTCTCGGGAGTGTCGCCGAACGTGGTTTTTGTCACGGACTCCCGCATCAACATCGCCGGCCAAAGACTCAAGGCGCTGGACGTGTCAGCCGCCTATGAATTCCCCAAATCCGAGTTCGGCAAATTCAACGTCAGCACGGCCGGGACGTTCTTCATCGACTACCAGTTCCAGGCGCTCCCCACGCAGGGCTACTATGAATACGCCGGCCACGTCACCACCATCGCCGAAGGCCAGGGCACCATTCCCGGCATGAAATGGTTCACGGCCCTCCATTGGAGCCGGGATCGGTGGTCCGCGACACTCAACAACACCTATGTTTCCAGCGTCGTCGATCTCGGCGCCGGCGGCATCATCTTCGCCAGCAGCACGAGCCTTCGGCGCGTCTCGGTGCCGTCTTACACGTCTTGGGACTCCTCGGTTTCCTACGCCTTCAAAAACATCAGCCTCCCGGGCGGTAAGAAACTTTTCTCCGGCCTCAAGCTCACCCTCGGCGTCAACAATCTCGCCGACAAAATGCCGCCGTCCGCCCCGCAAGCCTTCGGCGGCGACGTCGGCGCCGACCTCGGGACCTACAATCCCATCGGGCGGCTTTGGTATTTGAGCGCCGGATTAAAGTTCTGATGCTGTCGCACTCGTGAAGCCCTCCGCCTGGTCGATTGTCCCAACGTTCGCCGCGCTTTGCTTGGCGTCGGCAGCCGCTGCCGCCGAGCCGCGGCCCAACATCCTCCTGGTCGTCGTCGACGATCTTCGTTTCGACGATTTCGGCGCCGCCGGCCACCCGTTCGCGCGCACGACCCATCTCGACCGCCTCGCGCGCGAGGGCGCACAGTTTAAAAACTTCTTCGCGGTCACGCCGCTCTGTTCCCCGAGCCGCGCGAATATTCTTACCGGCCTCGAAACGCGCCACCACGGTATCCTCGACAACACCGATCGCAGTCCGCGCAGCCACGCGCTGCCCACCTTCGCGCGAAACCTCCGCGCCGCCGGCTATCACACCGGCTTCATCGGGAAGTGGCACATGGGTAACGATCCCACGCCGCGGCCGGGTTTCGACTATTGGGTGGCGATGAAAGGGCAGGGCGAGGTGGCCGACCCCGAGCTCTACGAAAACGGTCGGCTGGCCCGCGTGCCGGGTTACGTCACGGATATTTTTACCGAACGCGCCGTGAGCTTCCTCCAACAGCGCCGCACCGCGCCCTTCCTGCTGATCTTATCCCACAAGGCGCTTCATCCGAACAAAGTTCAGCGCGCGGATGGCACCACCGAGGCGATTGGCGAGGGCGGATTCATTCCCGCCGAACGCCACAAAACGCTCTATGCCGGCGCCCAGCCGGCGCGCCGCGGCAACTACGCGGTGCCGCCCCGGGGCAAGCCCGCCCTCGAGCGCCCCATCCCCGGCTTGAAGCCGCTCGGCCCCGACACCGTGACGCCCGACGAAACCATCCGCGAGCGCCTGCGCATGTTGGCCGCCGTCGACGAAGGCCTCGGTCGGATTTTCGCCGAGCTGGAGAAACAGGGCACCCTGAACCAGACGGTCGTGATGGTGATCGGCGACAACGGCTACTTCTACGGCGAACACGGCCTCAGCGAAGAGCGCCGCCTCGCCTACGAGGAGTCCGTCCGTCTGCCCTTGCTGGTGCGTTACCCTCCGCAGGTGAAGGCCGGCGCGGAGCCCACCGGCATGGCCCTGACCACCGATCTCGCACCGACGATCTTGGAACTCGCCGGCGCGCCCGCCCTGCCCGGCATCGACGGACGCTCGCTGGTGCCGCTCTTCGCGCGCACCCCGGCCGATTGGCGAAAATCTTTTCTCATCGAGTATACGACGGACATCGTGTTTCCCCGCACGCTGAAGATGGGCTACGACGCCGTGCGCACCGAGCGCTACAAATTCATCCGCTACCGCGAACTCGCCGGCATGAACGAACTCTACGATCTCCAGCAGGACCCCTTCGAGCTCACCAACCTCATCGGCTCACCCGCCGCCGTCGGCCTCCGTCAGCAAATGGAAACCGAGCTGGCGCGCCTGCTCACCTCACCGCGCCCCGCCGCCCCGCCCGCCAGCCGCTGACGCACGCGCCGACGCGCACGACGCGCACGACGCGCACGACGTGCACATCGCGCACTACGTCACCGCTCACTCCGCGCTTGATCCGCCCGCCCCTTTCGCGCTGCCTGCGGAGCTCGTCGCGATGCCGCCCCACCCCACCGATCAAGCCCGCTGGTTCACTGAAGAGGTCGATCCTCACCGCGGCGCTTTGCGCGCCTATGTGCAGCGGGCGTTCCTCGGCGTGCGCACTGTCGACGATGTCGTGCAGGACTCGCTCCTCCGCATCTGGATCGCCCGCGCGAGCCGTCAAATCGGCTGCGCGCGCCCCCTGTTCACTATCGTTCGCCCTGAGCTCGAGGCGGACCTGAAGAGGAATATCCCATCGTCGTGATCGAGCAGAGCCGCCCACGGCGGTCTCCGACGAAAACACCCAGCCAACCACTAACCCACCCGCACCGCTCATGAAAAAAACTCCCCGCATTCTCCTCACCGCCGTTGCCGGCTGGCTCGCCGCTTCGGCCGCCGTTGACGCTCAAACCGCCGCCACCCCACCGAAAGACGAAACCATCCAATTGTCGCCCTTCGAAGTCTTGTCGGAAAAGGACACTGGCTACCGGGCGAACGGCACCCTCGCCGGCACCCGCCTGCGGACCGACCTGAAGGACGTCGCAGCCTCCGTCTCCGTCATCACCAAAGATTTCATGAACGATCTCGGCGCCAATAATCTCGCCGAACTCCTCGTCTATACAACCGGCACGGAGGTCTCCGGCCTC
>CAMATV010000083.1 GCA_945861235.1 Opitutus sp. GAS368 | reverse complement strand
GGCGAGGTCGTCGTGCCGTTGGCGGTGACTTTGAGGACGCTTGCTTGGGTCATGAGGCCGCCGCGTGGGCTGTCGACGGGGATGGTCACGCGACGAAGCGCCACGCCCTCGACGGGGGGCAGGCCGTAGTGTTGCGCGAGACGTCCGTTCACCATGACGAAATCGGACGCGACGATATTGCGTGCGGGCAAATCGGCGCGGACGAGCTCGGCGAAGAAGCTTTGCGTCTCCGCCAGCGCTGATTCGGTGAGCAGGTCGTCGAGATAGTAGTCGTCGTAGAGGGAGGAGTCCGGCGCGGTGCCCATCGTCTTCCGCAGGTCGAGCCAGTAATCGAGAAACGCATTCACGAACTGAGGCGACTTCGGACCGGTGAGCAGGCGCTCGGTTTGGGCACGGAGCACGGCGGGTTGGCGGAGTTTTCCTTGGGCGGCGAGGGAGCGCAGCTCGGCATCGGGGGCGGAGTTGGTCAGAAAAAATGCGAGGCGCGACGCGACGGCGTAGTCGTCGAGTTTGCCGGGTTTTTCCTCGAGGCAGACAAATTCCGGCGAGCACAACACCGCCGTGTAGCCGGTGATCATGGCATCGGCGAAGGTGCCGCCCGATTTCAAGACGCCCGCGACCACCGGGAGAAATCGCGGCACTTCGCCCGGCGCGACGGGCCGACGATAGGCTTGTTCGATAAAGGCCTCCAGCAAGCGCGCGGCGTCCTTGGCCGGATCGGCCGACGTGACCTCGACGGGCGCGGTGCCGGCGGTGGGTTTCTCGATCGGCTTCATCGGCAAATCCCCGAAGAGCAAACGGTGTCCGGCCGACGGCCACTCGTCGACGAGCGGGCCTTCGACTTCGAGCCAACGAAAGGCGACGCCGGGCTGGCCGTCTTTTTCCGCGAGCGGATTTTGCCAGCGGGTGGCGCCGGGCCGGGAGCGGAAGAGCCGGGACGGGTCCGGCCGGATCGTTTCGCCCGCGAGGAGCCACACGTCGAGTTCGTTGACGGCGGGCGTGGGCTGGGCGTCGAAATTTCCGAGGTGGCGGAGGAGGCGGGGCGGGGTTTCGGAGTAAATGGTGACGGGCTCGTAGCGGCGGCCAGCCGTGACATCGTCGAGGTCAGGTATCCACCACTTTACGACAGAGGGCGCCGGCATTTTTCCGTCTTTGCCGGGCACGGCTTTGCCGGGGCCGACCCACACGGAAAACGTGTTGAAACGGATTTTGTAACGGCCGGCCAGCGGGCTTTGAACTGATTGAATTTTGGCTCGATGGGCTCGTAATTGCTCGCGACTACACCGACGGCTTCCAAGTCGCGGTTGGCGGGGTCGGCCGCGCCGACGGTGGCCGGGGCTTTGCCGGCGCGCACGTCCGGTTGCGGTTGGTCGCCCAGCATCGGAAACGACGCGCGTTCGGGGGAAGAGTTGAAGACTGAGAATTTCATTGGCCCCATAAAACTGCGCTGCTCGCGTGCGTAGTAGCGGGTGATCTTGGGCTGCGGACGTTCGACCTGCGGGGCGATGACCTGACGCAGCGCGTAATCGGCGGCGGCGAGGTAGCGGTTCATCTGGACGTGCGACATGTCGAGGGCATCGCCGACTTTATTGAAACGAAACGCTTCCCCGTCTTCCGGGAGCGCGTCCTTCACTTGCAGCCACGGTGCGTGGAGCAGGTCGCGCAAGGCGTTTTCGTATTCGAAGCGGTTGAGGCGACGTTGGGTCGCACGGCCCTCGGTGGCGACGCGGGTCTGCTCGGCGCTCACGATGGTTTTCGAAAGTCCCTCGGTGAACGCCGTCAACTCGGCGGCCTCTGGGCGCGGCTTTTTTTTCGGCGGCATTTCGCCATCGGCCACGCGATCGAAGACCCTCACCCACGTGTTGAAATTTTTCGGGTTGCCGGGCGCGAAGGTCAGGGCTGTCAGATTCAGGCCGCCCTTTTTCTCCACGTCGTCATGACAACTGGCGCAGTGTTTTTCGATGAACGATGCGGTGCTGGGTGGGACGTGGGAGACGACCGCGGCCGCGTGCGAACGGACGCCGCCCAGCAGAAGTGCGAGGGCGGCGAAACCCCGGGCGGTGACGGCAGGAAGAGCAGGGGAGCGGGGCATTGCTTTGGTCGTGTCAGCGGGTCGGGTGTCGGGATTACGGTGGATCTTCTTAGCGGTTGCAGCAGGGCGTCAATGGGGGTTTTGTTGGCGGGTTTTTTGATAGGGGGGTGGGGAAAGCATTCGCGTTCCTCGCCTCCTCTGCGGCGGATTCTCCCTTCTCTGCGGTGCCCTCTCCGTTAATGCGGTCCAAGCCGTTTGCACCGTAGAGACGACACCGGAACGCAGAGAAAACCCTGCTGCGTCGCTCTTTTTTGATTCACCGATCAGGTGAATCTTCCGAGACCGAAACATGAGCGAAAATTAGCGGTTCAACTCCTGCTTTAATCCGTGTGCATCCGGGTAATCCGCGGTCAATAATTCCGACTTCCGCAACCCGTGCCCGCTGATCTTTCTGCCCCATGTTTCTCTCGTGCTTCGTTCTCCTAATCGTTCTCCCTCCGCAACGGTTGCCCGGATGGTGTCGAAACAATGGGGCGGTCATAAAAATTCCGGAAGGAGCGGCCTCGTCCCTGCCTTGATTCCCCTGACCCCATTCCTCTGCCCCATGGATTTCCCTGTGACCGGCCCAGAATGAGGTCAGAGGAATGGGGTCAGAGGAATGCAGACCTGCTCCCGCCTTGATCCGTGTCTCAGCGGGTACCGGGACGGGCCCGCCCACCTTGCGATCCCGTTCGCCCGAGAATCCAAAAGCATGGGCGATGGGTATTATCCGCAGGCGGGAACTGCGACGGCCAACGCGGGAGAGGGGCGGGCCGGGCGAACGTTGCGCCGTTCCGGAACGAAAAGATTTCGAGCTCTCTTCATTCTGAAGCACAATCGTTCCTCTGGTTCCCTCAGTTGCTCAGGTCGTAGATCTCGATGAGCACCACGCCGGCGCCGCCGTCGGTGCCGGAGACTTGGACAGTGTAGGCACCCGCGGACAGCGTGACGAGCAAGGCGGCGTCGCTTTGGCCGGGCTCGAGGGCGAAGGCACCGGCGCGGGTGGCTGCGGCCGCGAGCGCGATGGGATCAGCGGACGTTCCCCATCCGGTGTTTGCGGATACGGGCGTCTGGCCTTGCACGACGACGAGCGACGGCTTGGCGAGCGTGCCACTGACGCCGAACGCGTTCAGCCCCGGGCCGATGGCGCGGACGAGGAGCGTGCGGGAGTTGGACCCGGTGATGACGAGGCCGGGAATCGCCACCTGTTCACCGGAGCCGACGCGGGCGCGCGTCGAGAGATTGCGGAATCGGCCAGGCTCGGCGGCGTCCATTTCGTAAGCTTCCACGAGCGCGATGCCGGCAGGGCTGTCGAGCGCGGTGACGGGAGCGGTGTAGGCACCGGGCGGAAGCGAAACCAGCAAGGCGGTGTCGGCACTGCCGCGGGCGAGGGCGAAGGCGCCGATGCGAGCGGCGGCATCGGCGAGCGCGGTGGAATCGGCGGCGGTGCCGCTGTCCCAGCCGCGATTGGCGGCCACGATCGTGCCGTCGCTACGGCGCAAGGTGAGCTCCATGCGTCCCGGCGTCGCGGTTACACCAAACGGTGCGAGGCTGGCGCCGACGCCGCGCAGCAGGACGCGTTTCGGCGCGACGCCGTCGATGACGAAGCCGGGGATGAGGGTGGCGTCGCCGGTGCCGGCGTTGGCGCGGGTGGAGAGATTGGTGAGGCGGGGAGCCGCCAGCGGTACGCGCACGATGGCGGACGGGGCACCGGGGCGAACGGAAAACGTTTGCTCAAAGGATTGGCCGTTGAAGTCGACGGTGACGAGGTAGTCGCCGTGGAAGCCGCGCCCGCGCCACGTGCCCTGGGCGTCCGTCGTGCCGTTGGCGCGCGTCCGCCACTGGTCGAGGACGAGGGACTTGTAGGCGCGGGCGTTGGGCTTCTCGGACCAGTCCGCGCGATACATGGCGGCCTTGGGTATCCAATGCGCGGTCTCCCAAAACCCCCACGTTTGAAAACCGACGACCGTTGAATGGCTGTAGAGCGCGATCAGGAAATCACGCGTGTAGTCGGCCTGGAGTTGTTCATCGTCCGTGTTCACGTCGAACTCGGTGATCCGCACGGGCAGGCCAAGCGTCGCGTATCGATCGAGCACGGCGATGACGTTGGCCGGCGGCGAAGGGTTGGCGCTGATGTGGGCTTGCAGGCCGAGGCCGCCGAGGGGCGCGCCCTGATCTTTCAGGTAACGGGCGGTGGTTTCAAAATGCGCGACGTGGCCGGCGTCCAGCGAGGCGTCGTGGTTGCTGTAGTCGTTGAGATAAAGCGGCGCGGTCGGATACGCGGTGCGGGCGGCCTTGAACCAGTCGACTTGGATCGAGGGGCCGAAGAGATCCATGAGATCGTGGTTCGCGTAGGGCTCGTTGAGGACGTCCCACTCGTCGACGAGGCCGCGGGTGGCCGTGACAATCTCCGTGATATGCGCGAGCGTGCGGGCGGGGATTTCGCCTTGGCGGGCGGTGCCGCGGAGGGCAGTGATCGCGTTGGGGAGATTACTCCAGCCGGGCCAGACGAGGACGTGGCCACGCACGTGGAAGCCGTGGTTCTTCAACCACGCGAGGCCGGCGACCGTTTGCGTTTTGGCGAAGCTGCCGCCCCATTCACCGTCCCAAGGAGGCCACTTCAGATCGTTTTCGGTGCTGGCGGCGTTGAACAATTCGAGGGCTTTTTGCCGGTAGGTGCGGTTGTCGGGGCTGTCGTTGACGAACCGGGACATCTGGAGCGCGGAGCCAAAGTGAAACGCCGATTTTGTCTGTGTGACGCGGGCCGATGCGCCGGGCACGGGGCGGCCCTGGGCATCGACGACGACAATGGAGAAATCGCCTTTGCGCAGCGTTTCGATGCGGGCAAGGGCGGCGGTGCGCCACGGGGCGCCGGCTTCACTGCCGGCATAAGTGGCCCGCGTGCGCGGGAGGCTGCTGAGCGCAACGCTCTTGCCGTAGAAAACGAAATCGAAGCCGCTGAGTTCGACGCTTTGGCGTTTGAAGCCGAATCCGAATACGACTTCGGCGGCGCGCGCCGCGTAGTCGGCCCCGAAGGTGAACGGGATGAAAAACTCCTGCCATTCGCGCGTGAGGCTCCGGGTGGTTTGGAGGCTCTTGTCGTAGTTGGGTGACGCCTTCTGGGTGACGACCTGCAGAAACGCCCCGCCGGACTCGTCGGTGATCGTGACCGCGCGGGCGAGAAAACGGAGCAAGGCGACATCGCCCTTCGCGACGGCCCGGGTGACCGGCGTGCGGAACTCGATGGCGTAGCTCGGCGAGGTGTCGACGGTGGTGGTGATGCGCCACGCCTGCGAAATGCCCGGACCAGTGACGTCGACGAGCGCGGACTGGCCGTTGGTGCCGTTGAGCTGCCACGCGGTCATGGGCGTGGCGCTGATCAGGGCTTCGCCCGCGGGGAAGGAAGATTGCGCAGCGAGCGAGCAGGTGAGTGCCGCGAACGTCCCGAGGACTAGCAGGGTGGCGGCAAGGCGTCGTGCGAGGACGGGCAAGGAGAGAGCGCGAAGCGGGAACATGGCGGGTTAGCCGTCCTCGGATTGCGCGGCCAAGTCAACGGAGGCGACGCTGTGGGTGCAGGCTGGACCGATGGGCGAGCAGCGGGCGATTGGTGGTTCGCGTGAAGGGGTGGCTTTCCTGCCGCCCAACACCAGCGACTGCACGGCGGCCGGAAGCCCACCCCTCCCGAGGACACTGAGCCCCGGCGCCGCCCGCCAACCGCCAGGTGGGGCCGGTATGGGTAGGTTATAACTTCTGCCAAAAAAACTCCGTTTTACATGGGGAGTGTCACGTAATACGGGACACTTGTTTCGTGGGTTTTTGACGAGGGACGGGACGGGGGGTCACCAAGGTGACGGGCTTAAACGAGGGCTGGATTCGCGAGGGATTTGTCGCAAGATCAGCCCAATGAAATTCGGAATCTGTAATGAAATTTTTCAGAATTGGGCGCTGGAAGACGCGATGAGCTACGCCAAAAAGACGGGCTACGACTGCATCGAGATTGCGCCGTTTACGCTTCTGCCGGGCACGGCGGGAAAATACGTCACGGCGATTTCCGCGTCCGAACGGCGGACGATCCGCGACACGGCGGCGCGCGTCGGGATTGAAATTTCCGGCATCCACTGGGTGCTCGTCCAGGCGGATGGCATGTATCTCACGCATCCCGACGCGGCGGTGCGGGGGCGCACGGCCGACTACTTTGTGGCGCTGGCGGATTTTTGCGGGGACCTCGGCGGCAAGACGATCGTCGTCGGCTCGCCCAAGCAGCGCAATGTGATGGACGGGGTGAGCCCCGCGCAGGCGTGGGACTGGGCGACGCAGGTGTTTCGTCCAGCGGTGGAGCGGGCGGCCGAGCGCGGAGTGACCATTTGCTTTGAGCCGCTGGCGCCGGTGGAGACGAATTTTATCAACACGGCGGCGGAAGGGATCGTGTTCGCGCAACAGTTTCGCAGTCCGGCGATGAGTGTGATCCTCGATGTGAAAGCGATGTCTTCGGATACGAAGCCGATTCCGCAGATCATCCACGAGTCGCGCGGTAACTTCGGTTATTTCCACGCCAACGATGTGAATCTCAAGGGTCCGGGCTTCGGCGACGTGGATTTCAAGCCGATCGCGGCGGCTCTGAAGGAAGTCGGTTACGACGGCGTGGTGTCGGTGGAGGTGTTTACATTCGAGGAAGGGCCTGAGGTCATCGCGACGCAGAGTCTCGCGTATCTGAAAAAGACATTCGCGTGATGGGCAGAGGGGCGCGGGGGGTGCGCTGCTTCGGTCTGGTAGGCAGCGAGCGTGCGCGCGCTCTGGGGTGGTCGGACCAGCGCCCGCAAGCGGGCGGCCTGGGGCGCCTGCGGGAAAGTGCGGGACTGCCTCTAACGCGTCGCCGCCACGGTGCGCAGGGTCGGGCCGTCGACCCAGTGGGCGGGGATCGTCGTCGTCGACGGCCACTCGGGGATGCCGCGTTCATTGCGCTGGAGCTGGCCGATGAGCAACTCGACGCCACGGGAACCGAGGGCACGCGGTTGCAGGTCGAGGCCGGCGCACGGGCGGGTTTTCATGTGGGTGTTCAGGGAGACGAATCCGTGGGTCTCGGGCAGCCGGGCACCGCAGGCGGACATCCAGTCGATCGCTGGAGTGTGGTGGGCGAAAACGACATCGGGTTGGTGGCGCCGAAACCACGTGGAGAAGGTCTCGGGAGAAAATTTATCTACGACGAGCGGGGGCACCGATTTGGTGCTGGGGTGGTGCTGCTGGAAGGTGTGAAAGGCGGCGCTCCAACGATATTGGAGGCGTTCGTCGTGGTGGCGTTGCAGATACAGTCCGGGGCGTTGGTAACCGAGGGCGGCGGTGCGTTGCAGGGCGGCGAGCAGCGAGCGGTAGTGGTCGGAGCAGATCGAGTGCAGCGCCGGGCGTTCAATGATGTAGTCGGCGTAGATGCCCGCATAATGCGGCCAATCGAGAGCCGTCAGGTCGGGCTCGCCCCACGCGGGGAGGAGCACGATGCCTTGGATGCCGCGGGCTTTGAGGATGGAATCGAGGCGGGGCACGGAGACGGCGCCGCGTCCCACGATAATTTTTTCGACCTTGAAGCCGAGGGCGGCTCCGCGGGTTTCGGCACCGAGCACGAGTTCGTGGTGAAAATGGGCGGCGGACGCGGGGCGGTCCGGCTCATCGAAATCCACGGCCGCCAACACGCCGCGAAACGAGCCGCCCCGTGACCGCCGCAGCTCGGACATCAGCGCCCCGGCGAGCGGATTGCGGAGATAACCGGCGGCGGCGGCGGCGATTTTCACGCGGGCAGCCGTGGCCGGATCGACGCGTGGCGATCCGCGCAAGGCATCGGACACGGTGGTGCGGGAAAGACCGAGCGTCTTGGCGAGGGAACGAAGCGTGGGGGCGGGGGCGGACATAGACCGGACTGTCAGACTCGCCACCGGTCGCCTCGGTTGGCAACCGATTTCATGCCACTGGGGCTACTAATCGGAGGTGGCGGGGCGCACGGGTGCCTGATGCTGCGGCGAGTGTGAGCTCGCCGTGCGGAACCGACCCGCCCATTTTTCCGTAAACCCCTTTTTCCTTCCGGACCCCCTTTATGAGAATATTTGGCAGCCTGCACCTCGTTGATCTCCTCGTCGTCGTCGCCTATCTGGTGGCGGTCATTTACATCGGCAAGCGCGCCGCCAAGGGCGCGGCCAGCGAAGAAGGATTTTTTCTCGCGGGTCGCTCGCTCGGGAAGCTCTACCAATTTTTTCTGAATTTCGGCAATGCCACCGAGCCGCAAGGGGCGGTGAGCACGGCGAGTCTGGTTTTCCAGCGCGGTGTGACCGGGGTGTGGTTCACGTTTCAGACCGTGTTCATGAATCCCTACTTTTGGTTTATGAACGTGTGGTTTCGCCGGGTGCGGTTGGTGACGGCGGCGGATTTGTTTGAAGACCGCTTTGGCAGTCGCGGCCTCAGCCGCCTCTACGCTTTATTTCAAGTCATGGTGGCGTGTGTGTTTCTCGGGTTCGGCAACTACGTCGCCTACAAGATCGCTTCGTCGCTGGTGGTGAAGCCCGAGATCGAGTGGACGTCGGCGGAGCGCTCCTCGGTGGACGATTACCGGGAGCTCAAGGGACTTGAAAAACAAGTGATGAGCTCCGGGGCGGTCGCGGTGTCGGCGGAAGCCCGGGCGCGGCTCGCGACGTTGCGCGACCGGCAGGCGCGCGGCGAACTGCACAGTTATATCACGTTGCTGCGGTCGCTGCCGTTTTACCTCGGCTTCACGTTGGTCGTGGGGGCGTATATTGTGTTGGGGGGCATGGCGGCAGCGGCGGTCAACGAGGCGTTGCAGAGCGTGTTGATCATCGTGTTTTCCGTGCTGCTGATTCCGACGGGGCTGGCGGCGATCGGGGGATGGGGCGAGCTGGCGAACAAAGTGCCGGGCCAGATGCTCGATCTTTTCGCGGGTCCGGGCGGTTCACCGGCGTTTATCGTGGCCGTGCTCTTCATCAGTATCGTGCAAAACGGCGGCTTGAGTCACAACATGGGCATCGCGGGCTCGGCGAAAAACGAGTTCGCCGCGCGCATGGGCGTGACGGGTAATTATCTGAAACGCTTCATGATCATTCTGTGGGCCTTTGCCGGCTTGATTGGGATCGCGCTCTTCGGTGTCGGCGGACTGGCGGACCCGGACATTGTGTGGGGTGCGATGTCGAACCGGTTGCTGGGGCCCGGCCTCATCGGCCTCATGCTGGCGGGCGTGCTGGCCGGCACGATGTCGACGTTGGCGGCTAAGGCCCTCGCGATTTCGTCGCTCTTTGTGCGTAATGTTTACCGCTATCTGCGACCCGAGGCCACGCAGGACCAAGGGGTGACGGCGGCGCGGTGGACGATCGTCGTGGTGCTGGGGCTCGGGGTGCTGTCGGCCGAACTGATGGGCGACGTGGAGTCGATCGTGAAGCTTGTTTTGACGGTCAACGTCCCCTTCGGCGCGGCGATTCTGACGGGTTTCTTTTGGCGCCGGCTGACGGCTAAAGCGGTGTGGTGGTCGGTGTCGTTGACGGTGCTCACCATTTTGGTGGTGCCAAACATTGCGACCGAGATCCGCTCCGTGCGGCAGGCTTCCGAACTCGCGGTGATGAGCACGGCCGACGGGGCGAAGCCCGTGCCGGTTTACTGGAAGCAGCTCGTGCGCATCAACCCGGGCGACCCCGCCAGCGCGCTGGAGGGCCGCGGTCGGTTCAGCCTCGAGTGCCACCTGCTCGGCAAGGTTGGGCTCGATGTGGCCAAGCTCACGCCGCAAGGCCGCGAGGCCGCGACGTTTTACTTCGACGGTTTGTTTCCGTTTATGGTACTCGTGCTCGTGAGCTACCTGACGCGACCGACCGACAAGGCGCGGGTCGATCAGTTTTACGGGAAGATGAAGACGCCGGTCGGTGACACGCCGGAGCTCGAAGCGGCGGCGATGGAGGAGACGCGCCGCAATCCGGGGCGCTTCGACCATACGAAACTGGTGCGCGATTCGACGTGGGAGTTTTGTAAATGGGACCGTGTCGACACGATTGGTTTTCTGATCTGTTGCGCGGTTTCGGGTGCGATCATTGGAATTTTTGTGCTCTTGCTGAAGTGGGCGGCGTGACCGCGGGCGTTGGGCGCGAACGAACAAACGAGCGAGCGAACGAGCGGAGCGTGCACGTTTTCTCTAGCTACCGGGGACGGGGACGTTTTGGGTGGTGCTGTGTCCACCTTTGGACATGCAACTTCCTCCTCCCGCTGTCCGTCTCTCCCTGCATGCATCGCGCCTCTCCGTCTCCGCTCCTCCGTAGTTGTCTCTACGCGTTCATGAGCGCGTTGGTCCTCCTGCTGGTCGCGACGGGGTCGCCGTCGGTTCGCGCGCAGAACGTGCTCGCGGCTGGTGCGGCCGGCCCGGTGGTGGAGCTCCCGAAGTTCGTGG
>CAMATV010000082.1 GCA_945861235.1 Opitutus sp. GAS368 | reverse complement strand
TGAGCCGCCGACCGCGGTGACCCCTCGGCGGCGGGGGGACGCCGCTATTTTTGCGCCGGCCAACGCTGCGGCACTTTCCGCAATTTGCTGAGATCGTAGCCTTGTGCCGTCAGCGTGGTGAGGATGCGTTGGTAGTCGGCGTCAGGAATCTCGGGGGTGCGCGCCATGATCCACACGTAGTCGCGTTTGTTTCGCCCGATCACGGTCTGCGTGTAGTCGGCATTGAGGTGCGTGATCAGAAACTCGGCCTTGAACGGCCAGAGAAACTGCATGTCCCACGTCGAATTATTCACCGGGTCCACGACGAAGCCGCGGGGATTGTGGCGTTTGGCGGGACCGTCGAAACTCCCTTGGTTAAAAGTAAACACGGTATCGATTGTGCCGTCCGCCTCCAGGCGGTAGGTTTCAATGCCGTTGTGCGCATCGGTTTCGATAAAAGTCGGGATCGCGGCGATGACATACCACGCGCCCATGAAGCGCGGCAGATCGACGCGTTCGACGGTCTTGAGTGCGGGTCGCGGAGTTGCGCATCCGGACAAAAAGACGATCCCGCACAAGCAGGGGAAAAGGATCAGTTTTGAGATCATGAATAGGTTGCAGCTCCGATTGAACGCCCGGAAAGCCGACTCAGACCGCGAGCTGCGGAAGCGCACCGTGGCAGCCCTGCGAATTCTTCCCCCAAACGATTCGTGTTAGGGCAATGTGTCTTCATACCCCGCACCATCCGCAAGTCCGCCCAAAGCGCCAGCGCGATCTCACGCAGCGGAAGACCGCCGACCTCGTTAGTCTCGTGCCCCTCGCGCACGTGCAGCCCGGCGTCACGCATGCCGAGAGCATCGCGCGAGCATCGCGCGAGCATCGCGCGGAACGCCGAGCGATCCGACCACGCGAGCGATCGCTCCAGCGTGAGTATCACAGAAGTCATGACCAACGTTGGGCACGCGTGGATCGGCCAATTGAACGGTCACAAGATCGAAGGAAAGAAGCCGGCTCTTCTGCACGACCTCGTCTTCTTGCCCATCGGGCCGGCGTGGCTGATGAGTAAGCTCTACAAAAAATCGGGTAGCGCGACTGAGTTTGCCCCGCGGCGATTCGGGGGCGCGGTGGCTAACGCTGTTTTCGCAGCGTGCGCCCGGCGTTCCAGCGACCGAGCGTCGTGTGGGTGATGGGATGTTCAGGAATTCCCGTTTCATTGCGCTCCACGGCGGCGATCAATTGGTCGATCGCCACCGCGCCAATCACTTCACCATCCTGCAGCACACCGCTCAGCCGATCACCGGCCGTCGGCACCAGCAAGCCGACCAGCCCAAGATCCGCCGGCACACGGCTGCCCGTCGCGCGGATATACTCCTCCAGCCTCCCGAGCACCGGACCAATCACGACATCCGGTCTTTCGCGCTCCAGCCACCGCTCCACGTTTTCTTCCGTCCACTCATCGACAAACAGTGGCTGCGGCGCCGCGACGCCGAACCGTTCGCAGGCCGCGAGATAGGCCCCCTCCCAGCGAAATTCCAGCCGCTTGATCGTCTCCAAGCGCACAGCGAGCCCAGGCCGCCGATAACCCAGCTGCAGGCATTGCTCCATGGTCAGCAGCATCGATTGGTAGTAGTCCGTGGTCACGCGATGAAACGCTCGCGTCGTCGGAGTGAGCCCGAGCACCACTGTCGAAAACGCGGACCAGTTCAAGTCGATGGTCGTGTGCGTGTCGGGCATGGGCGCGATCAGGAGTCCGTGGATGCCGCGCGCCTCCAGCACCTGGCTGAACCGCTCGTTGCTCATGCCTTCGCGATGTAGCCAGAAATGTTCGAGTTGATAGTTGCGCTCCTGCGCCCGCGCCTCGGCGCCGGCAAACATCTGCCGGAAAATCGGCGAGGGATGCTGCCGCCAGCCGTCGGCCGTGGGAAATGCGGTCACATACGCCAAGGTGAGCCGTTGCGCCGGCTCCAATTGCCGCCGCCGGCTCCGCATCAGCGCCGCCACGAGCGGATTTGTCCGGTATCCGAGTTTTCGGCACGCCGCCACCACACGACGCCGCGTCGCCTCCGACACATCGCGCTTGCCTGAAAGACACTTCGAGACGGTGGCGATCGACACCGTGGCGTGCTTCGCAATATCGCGCATGCTGACGGGAGCTTTCATGGGGTTCGTCGAGCCTCGCCGCCGCGCGTTTCCGCGCAACTCGATTCGCCGTGTCCAGATACATAGGACCAACGGTCGGGCGTAACGATATACGTATGTGAGCCCTTTTCCACGGCCGCTCGATGTGTTCCTTTCGCCCCGATCGCTAATCGCCACCCCGCCTTGCCCCGGGGCTCTCCATATGTCGTCCCCCATGAAAACCCCCCCAACCCCCTTGGTCCTCGCGCTCCTGATCGCCCTGTTCGCCACCGCCCTCCACGCCCAGCCCGCCACCGGTCTGGTCACCGGTTTCGTGTTCGACGCCGCCACGTCCGCCTACCTCGAAGGCGCGGAAGTCACTGTCGCCGGCACCGCGCTCACCGCGGCCACCGACCGCACCGGTCGCTTCGAACTCCGCGCCGTTCCGCTGGGCTCCGCGCAGCTCTCCGTCGCCTACCCGGGCCTGCCCGGCGCCACCGCGTCCGCCACCGTCGCGGCCACGCCGGGCGCCCCGCTCACGATCCGCCTCGGCAGCGAGACCGTCCAGCTCAGCGCGTTTCAGGTCTCCGGTGCCCGCGAAGGCATGTCGAAGGCCATCGCCCTCCAAAAAGCCGCAAGCGAGTCGCGTATCGTCGCCGCCGCCGATCAGTTTGGCGATATCTTCAACGGCAACGTCGCCGACTACCTCAAGTTTCTCCCCGGCATCGGCGTCGACTACTCCGCCGACGATGCCCGCGCCCTCTCGCTCCGCGGCCTCAGCCCCTCGCTCACCGCCGTCACGATGGACAACAGCCCCGTCGCCAGTGCCAGCTCCGGCGGCAACGAGCGCCGCTTCGAATTCGAGCAGATCTCCGTGAGCAACATCGAGATCGTCGAAGTCTTCAAGACCCTCACTCCCGACAAACCCGCCACCAACGCCGGCGGCTCCGTGAATCTCGTGACGAAGAGCGCCTTCGACCGCCGCGGCACCCTCGTGCGCTACCGCGCCTACGTCACCACCCCGGCCCGCTTTGCCACGCGCCTGCGTGACATTTCTCCGCTCACCGGCGAGCGCACCTCGATGACGCGTCCTAACGCTGAGCTCGATGTCACCACCCGCCTAAACGAAAACCTCGGGTTCTACTTCGGCATGAGAAACTACGAGAACATCCGCACGATGGAGCGCAGCGCGTACGTTTACACCTTCAACCCCGCCACCGGCGGCCTCCCTGACGATCCTGCGCCCAACGAGTGGAATTTCTTCACCGACTACGCGATGAACACCCGCCGCAGCGCCTCCGGCCGCGTCGATTGGCGCGCTGGCCCGCGCACTGTCGTCAGCGCGAGCGGCTCCTGGAACTGGTTCGACATGCCGTTCTCGCAC
Source organism: Opitutus sp. GAS368 (assembly GCA_945861235.1). Classification (GTDB taxonomy): domain Bacteria; phylum Verrucomicrobiota; class Verrucomicrobiia; order Opitutales; family Opitutaceae; genus GAS368. The sequence continues at coordinate 7,135 of CAMATV010000082.1, read as the reverse complement.
CACCTCTACGCCTCCATTTTCGGTAATCGCCCCTCCCTCGCCCTTGGCCAGGCCCCCGCCCACACCGTCTCGACCGGCGTTTCCAGCGGCACCGGCCGGCTGCTAAACCGCCTCACCCAGCGCCGTAAATCTGGCACCACCTACACCGGCAATGTTTCGGTGAAACACGATTTCGGCGACGGCCTGAAACTCGCTGCCGACCTCTACTGGAACAAGGCCGACAACCGCTACAGCGACATCACCGAGGGTTATTTCGGCCAGGTGGACTCGGGCCTCGCCAACGTCGCCCTCCGTATCGCAAATCTGGGTGCGGTCGTCCCCACCGTCACCGCCACCCTCGCCGGTGCGACCGTCCCTCTCTCCGACAACTCCCGCTTCAGCGTCTCCCGCATGTTCACGCTGCAACGCGCCGCCTGGGACACCCGCGAGGGCGGTTCCGTCAGCGTCAGCAAGCCCCTCACCCTCGCTGGCGTGCCCTTCGTCGCCCAACTCGGTTTCCGCGACGACGCCAAACTGCGCAAAAGCGAAAACTTCAACCGCCGCACTCCCGTCGATCCCACCGTGCCCGCCGGCCCCGGCATGGCCGCCCTGATCGACAACATCTGGTCCGCCGCCCCCGCCCCGCTCGGCCAGCCCGGCACCGTCGCTTGGGTCAATATGACGCGCGCCTACGAACTCTACGGCCATCTCCCGCGGCAGGTTTACGACAACGACGCCCTCACCCGCTTCGACGAGCGCGCCACCGCCGCCTACGCGCGCTTCGATCTCAAGCCGCGCCGCGATCTGCTCATCGTCACCGGCCTCCGCCACGAACGCCTCACGGCCGACAACGAAAACCGCTTCATCCGCAAGACCGGCACCTTCCGCCACCGCGACGAATACTTCTCGCTGAACGCGAAATACACGCCGACCGCGAATCACGTCGTCCGCGCCGCAACCGCCCAGTCGATCGGCCTGCCCAACTACGGCGATATGCTGCCGAATGCGCTCACCATCACCGAGCCCACCACCGGCGGCGTGCGCGGCCGCATCAACATCACCAACCCCGCGCTGCGTCCGTATGAGATCACCAACTACGACCTCGGCTACGAATACCACTTCCGCCACGCCGGCATGATCAGCGCCTCGCTCTTCCGCAAAGATTTCAGCAACTACATCATCCAGGCGACCCGCTCGCTCACGCCCGAGACCGCCGCCGAACTCGGCCTCGACGATGGCAGCCTGGTCGGCGCGCCCTCCGACTACGATGTCGTCACGCGTTTCAACGTCCCCGAGCCCGGCCGCTACTCCGGCCTCGAGCTGATGTACTCGCAGACCCTCGGCTTTCTCCCCGGCCCGTTCAAAACTCTCGGCCTCCAGCTCAACGCCACGTTCATCGACGTCGATCCCATCAAAACAAAACAAGTCCTCGTCGCCGACAACGCCGCGCAGAACGCCTCCCTCGTCGAACAGGTCGGCTACGCCCTCGTGACCAACGCCGTCACCCGCCAATACAACGCCGCCCTGAGCTGGCGCTTCAAAGGCCTCAACGCGATGGCCACCGTCAACCACTCCGGCAAGACGCTCAAGGGCGTCTCCCGCTTCGATGTCCGCTACACCGGCGGCGCGCTGAACTACATCAACACCCTCACGCACATGAAGCCCCGCACCACCGTCGATCTCCGGCTCGAATACGCCTGGTCGCGCCGCGTCGTGCCGTTCCTCCAAATCCGCAACCTCTTCAACGCCCCGATCGAAAACACCCAGAACGGCTACCTGCTCAACGTGCAGGACTATCTCGATCCCAAGCTCGAGCTCGGCCTGAGGGGGACGTGGTGAGCCGCCGCCTTTTCGCCTTCGGCGCGCTGCTGGCGTGCATGCTCATTTTCCCCGTCCACGCCGCTCGTCCGCCTGCCGACGCCGCCACGATTCTGCGAGCCGAACAACAGCGCATCGCCGCCTTGGTGAACGACGATTTCGCCGCCCTTGACCGGCTCCTCGCCGACGACCTGACCTATGCGCACTCTAGCACGGTGTTGGAAACCAAAGCCGAATATCTGGCCTCACTGCGCTCCGGCGCACTGAAATACACCGCGCTGACCCACGAAGCACAGCACGTCCGCCTCTATGGCGACACGGCCGTGCTCACCGGTCTCAGCACCGTGGACGCGCTCTCGCAGGGAAAACCCGGCACGGTAAGACTACGTTTCCTGATCATCTACGTGCAGCGCCGCGACCAATGGCAGATGGTCGCCTGGCAATCGACGCGCCTTCCGTAGCGCGCACTCCGCCTGCATTCACCCCACGTTCGCCGCTCCACCATTCCCCACGTCGCTCCATGACTTTCACCCGCATTTCCCTCTCCTGCTTCCTGCTTCTCGGCGCGACTTGCGCCCAAGCCCAAAGCCCCGAGTCGGCCCTCACCTCCCTGAACCCTGCCGAGGCGCGGGCCTTTGAACTCCAAGTGCTCCAGAAAGTGGCCGATCTTTCCCTCGTGCCGCCGCGGATCAACACCTCGCCGTTGCCGCAGTATGACTACGACCAGCTCGACTACGGCATGACGATTGGCATCGCGCGTACGCCGCGCGGCCGGCTCTGGGCGGCGTGGGTCGCCGGCGAGGACGGCCCGAAGGCGTTCATGGTGGCGGCGACCAGCGACGACGACGGTGCGACGTGGTCCAAGCCCCGCCTCGTAGTGGACAGCCAGGCGCCCCACCTGCCACTCCCGCGGAGCGTCATCGTCGGCAATTTCTGGACCGATCCGCTTGGCCGGCTCTGGTTCTTTTTTGACCAAACGATGAACCACTACGACGGGCGCCAAGGCGTGTGGGTGTCGGTCTGCGAGAATCCCGACGCGGAAAACCCGACGTGGCCGCAGCCGGTCCGCTTGTGCCACGGCGCCGTGCTCAACAAGCCCACCGTGCTGGCCAACGGCGAGTGGCTCCTGCCGGTGGAGCATCCGAATATCCGCGGCGTGGGACCCATGCGGGACGCGAATCCCGAACTGGAGCCGCTGCGCGGCGCCAATGTCTATGTCTCGACCGATCAGGGGAAATCCTGGAGCCGACGGGGCAACGTTCGCTTTCCGAAGCCGAGCTGGGACGAGCACATGTTCGTGGAACTGAAGGACGGTCGCATCTGGATGTTGGCCCGCACCGGCGACGGCACGATGCAGTCGTTCTCGTCGGATGGGGGTCGGACGTGGATCGAGCCCAGCGTCCCGACATTCAAGCATCCGGCGGCACGCTTTCACATCCGCCGCCTCGCTTCGGGACGGATTCTCCTCATCAAGCACGGCAAGACCATCGATGCCCATGAGGGCCGCGTGACGCTGACGGCCTGGGTTTCGGAAGACGAAGGGCTCACCTGGAAGGGCGGACTCATGCTGGACGAGCGCAAAGGCCTCTCCTATCCCGATGGGTTTCAGGCCCCGGATGGGACGATTTACGTTTCCTATGACCGCAATCGCGCGACCGACGGCGAGATTCTCATGGCGCGTTTCACCGAAGCCGAAGTCCTGAGCGGCACGCTCACCGACCCAAACTCGAAACTGCAGATGCTCATCAGCCGCCCGCTGAAGAAGAAGGAACCGAAACCCGCCAAGCGTTAACGTCCGCATCGCGCCCCTCCCTCCGCGCCCCGCCGCACGCCCTGCCCCTCCGTCGATGCTTAACCGCTTCACCGCCCTTTACCCCGTCTGGATCGTCGCCTCCTCCGTGCTCGGTTTGCTCTATCCGCCCGCGCTCGTGTGGTTCACCGGCCCGTGGGTCGTGTGGGCGCTGACCGTCGTGATGCTCAGCATGGGCCTCACCCTCACGCTCGAGGATTTCCGCCGCCTGCGAAAATCGCCCGGCGCCATCGGCCTCGGCTTCGCCCTGCAATACACCGTCATGCCGCTCTCCGGCTGGTTCGCCGCCCGCGTCTGCGGACTCCCGCCCGATCTCGCCGTCGGCCTCATCCTCGTCGCGAGCTGCCCTGGCGGCACCGCCTCGAATCTCATCACCTATCTCGCCCGCGCCAACGTCGCCCTCTCCGTCGTGATGACGATGGCCTCGACGCTCCTCGCGTTCGTCATGACGCCCCTCTGGTGTAAGGCCCTCGCTGGCCACTACGTGCCCGTGGATGCGCTCGGCCTCTGCCTCTCCACGCTCCAAATCGTTGTCGTGCCCGTGCTGATCGGCGTGCTCTGCAACTGGCGCTTCCCGGGCCAGGTCGGCGCCCTCGTGTGTTTCTCGCCCGCCGTCTCCGTTGTCGCGATCATCTTCATCGCCGGCAGCATCGTGGCGCAGAGCGCCTCCTCGGTGCTCGCCCACGCGGGCCGCGTCGCCCTCGCCGTGCTGCTCGTCCACCTGCTCGGTTTCGGCCTCGGCTACTTTTTTGCGCGCCGGCTCGGTTTCTCCGCGACCGCCGCGCGCACCATTTCCATCGAGGTCGGTATGCAGAACGGCGGCATGGCCGCCGTCCTCGCGAAAAAACATTTCGCCGCCCAACACCTCGCCGCCGTTCCGGCCGTATTCAGCAGTGTGATTCAAACCCTCGTCGGCAGCCTGCTCGCCGCTTATTGGAGCCGTCGACCCGCCGCCGAGCCCGCCGCCCCGCGATGAACGCCACCCTCTCTCACCCCCGCGCGGATATCTACTACTGGAAATGCGACCGCCCGGCCGCGTTCTACGGCCTGCACGGCCGCACCGCCGAGCCCGCGCCCGCCGAAATTTCCGCCCTCCTCTCCGCCGCGCTGACGCAGCATTTCGGCGAACATGTCGCCCTCGCCCCCGGCTCCGGCCAGGGCAACCACCTCACATTCACCGCGCGAATCGGCAATCAGGACACGTTCATCCGCGTTGAAGACGGCCCCGATGGCGATGACTACATGGCCGTCGAAGCCCACCTCCTGCGCGCCGTCGCCCGCCTTGGCGTGCCCGCGCCCGCCGTGCTCCACGTCGACGCCACGCGGCGCGACGTGCCGTTCGCGTGGCAGGTGATGGAGTGCATTCCGTTCTCCGATCTGAATCGCCACTGGAAGGAAGGCCGCCTCGATCTCCCGCGCATCGCGCCCGAAATCGGCGCGCACATCGCCCGCTGGCAGTCGCTTGCACTCGGCGCCGGCTACGGCCCGTTCTCCACCGAACTCGTCCGCACCGCCGGCGAGTTACGCGGCTACCACGCCAGCTACGCGGATTATTTTCACACGCGCCTCGACCGCCACCTCGCGTTCCTCGTCGAGAAAAATTTCCTCACCCGCGCGCAGGCAGACGAACTCCAAGGCGAAATCGACACGCACGCCGCGCTCCTCGCGCTGCCCGCTGCCTGCCTCGTCCACAAAGATCTCGCGCTTTGGAATATCCTAGGCGCGCCCGACCGCATCGCCGCGTTCATCGATTTCGACGATGCCGTCGGCGGCGATCCGCTCGACGACATCTCGCTCCTCGGCTGCTTCCACGACGGCTCGACGATCGCCGGCGTGCTCGCCGGCTATGCCACCGTGCGTCCGCTGCCCGACGACTATCGCCGCCGCTTCTGGCTGCACCTCCTGCGCAACATGCTCTGGAAGACCGTGATTCGAGTGGGTGCCGGCTATTTCGAGCGCACGAGTGGATTCTTTCTCGTCGGCGCCGGCGCGAGCGGCGCGGATTTACGCGCGTTCACCCTCGCACGCATCGCGACTGCACTTCGCGGCCTGCGCACTGACGCCGATCCCGTTTCCCTCTCATGACTCCGTCCAACTTCGCCCGCTCATCGCGCCCGGAGCCTTTTGTCGGCACGTGGCTGTCGCTCGGCTCTCCCGTCGTCGCTGAAATTGCCGCGCTCTCCGGCTTCGACTGGCTCCTCTTCGATCTCGAACACGGCGCCGGCTCCGAGGCCTCGCTTCTCGGGAACTTGCAGGCGATCCGCGGCACCGGCGCTCTGCCCATCGTTCGGGTCGGCGCGCCTCATCCGGATTTGATTTTGCACGCCCTCGACTGGGGCGCCGCCGGTATTATGGTGCCGCACATCGAATCAGCCGATCATGCGCGCGCCTGTCTGCAGGCGATGCACTATCCGCCGCGCGGTCGCCGCGGCCTGTCGCGCTCGGCCCGCGCCTACGATTACGGCTTGCGCCCCACCGACGCCGTTCCGCCACCGCTCCTCTTCGCCCAGATCGAATCCCTCGCCGGCATCGAACACGTCGACGCCATCGCCGCTGTCGAGGGTGTCGATGTGCTCTTCGTCGGCCCCGCCGATCTCGGCCACGATCTCTCCGCCCACGGCAACGGCCACGCCCCGCCCTTCGCGGATTGCCTGGCGCGCGTCGTCACGGCCGCCCGCGCCGCCGGCAAACACCCCGGCATTCTCGTGCGCGATTCCGCCGATCTCCCGTCGCTCGTTGCCCAGGGCTTTACGCACATCGCCCTCGATTCCGACGTCGCCATTTTGCGTCAACGTTACCGGCACCTCCTGCAACACGCCCGCCACGTCGATCGTCCGGTCCCCGCTCCTACCCACTGAGCATACCCGCCCTCGCTCCAACTCGACCACCGGCCGGCAAAACGCTCCCGAGCAGCCGGGCCAGTTCATGGGCAGCGCCCAGAATTTCAGCGGCTGTGGCAACGAGAAAACTTCGGCCGGAAATTTGAGTTCCTCGACCACCCAGATGCCCGACTCGAGCAAAATCGTGTGCGTTGAAGAGTATCCTGAGAAACGTCGCGGCCCAACACGGGCTCATTCCAATTTGCTTCCACTATTAGACTAATTTGCCTGGAGGTAGGAGCCTGCTTGCGGGAGACTCAGGACGTGGGCAGTCGGTAAAATGTAAAATCGCCCGCCAGCAGGCTCCTACAAAAAGCCGGTGTTCGTCTCATCTTGAACGCGCATGGGAACAAGCGTGGTGTGGCCGTTTGAAAAACGTGGTGGGTGATCGGCACGCTCGACTGCGGCCACAGATGGCCCCGTATCAGGTATTATGATCGGCGAGGTAGCGGGCACGGAGGATCTCCCGGGGCGGACGAGGGTCGCGCGGCAGTGCGAGAGAACCGGTCACAGGCTCCAGCCCGGCAAAGGGATTCCCCGGGCGCTGCTTTGATGCCGTGAGCAAACACGTTCTTCGGCGGGCGGCGGGTGGCCGGGCTTCCGTAGCCGGGTTTTGGTCACGGTCGGCAGGTCGCGAACGAAACCGGCG
>CAMATV010000081.1 GCA_945861235.1 Opitutus sp. GAS368 | reverse complement strand
ATCGTGCGCGATCCGGTGAGTGTGCCGGATTTCTTCGCGACGATCCACGCGTCGTTGGGAATCGACTACACGAAAAACCTCTACGACGGCGACCGCCCCGTGCCGATCACGGACGGCGGCAAGCCGATCGCGGCGTTGTTTGGGTAGTGATGAGAAGCGCCGCGGTTTTTGCGAGACTCGTGGCGCGACGCCACCGTCGTTAGCCCGCTGGATCTCACCTACCGCTTCACGGACCAGCGGAGCTTCTGCACCCGCTGACCGGTAATGTCGCCCACGTAGATCGAGCCGTCTGGGGCCACCGCGACATCGTGCGCCATGGCGAACTGGCCGTCGTAGTTACCCCAGCGGCCAAACGTCGCGACGACTTCACCCTGCAAGTTGAGCACGGTGAGTTTTGAGCGCTGTGGCGGAGATTTCGGCTGCTCGCCGCCGTCCGCGACATAGAGTAATCCATCGCCTCCAATCCGCACGCCGTAAGGTCGCCCAAACGCGGGGTTTTTCCATTGCGTGATGAATTTACCCTCCGGGGTGAAAACCTGAATGCGATCATTTTCGCGATCGGCGACGTAAACACGGCCCGCGGCATCCACGGTTATGCCGTGCGGTATTTTGAACTCACCTGGGCCGACACCCTTACGCCCCCACTCGAATTGGTATTTTCCGTCGGCAGAAAATTTCGCAACGCGGCTGTTCACGTAGCCGTCGCTCACGTAAAACGAGCCATCGCTGAGCACGGCGACGTCGGTGGGCTTGTTGAAATGCGAGCCATCGTTGCCGCCGATTTTGTCCACGCCCCAACTGCGCACGAGCGTGCCGTCCTCAGCATACTCGAAAACTTGGTGGCGGCCGACATCGGTCAGCCAGACGTGGCCGCGCGAATCGACAAACAAGCCGTGCGGCATCAAGAAGGTGCCCGCACCCCACCGAGTGAGGACGCGGCCGGTCGCGCCGTCGACCCGCCAGACTGTGGCGTCCGGGATCGGCCCGGCTTCTGCGGGGTTGGCAGACCAGACACGACTACCGCGGTGAAACACCCACACGTCGCCGCGCATCCCAGCGCCAACGCCCGTGACCTGCCCCAGTGTTTCCCCCTCCGGCAGTTGCAGCCAGCCAGGGATGACTTCCAACTCGGCCGCGGAAACAACCGAGGCGAACAAGTAAACGCTGAGCGCGCGCAGGAAACATTGCATGAGTCGGGCTGATTGAGGTGGGGAAGGGCGTGCTCTTAGAGCACACCATCGGGAATACGTCCAGACGGCATCGGCAGTTCGATTCAGCGAAATCCCGCCGGTGCCTCGGAGGTCAGAAAGAGTTGGGCTTAATGCTCCAGGTGGCTCCAGAGTTTTCGTTCGCCGGTGGTGGTGTTGGAAATTCAGATAAGAACTGCTGATGTCACCTCCGCAAACGCGAGCGTTGAAGCCCCTCGCCATCCACCCACATTGTCCGGCATGGCCATGACGTTGAAGGAACTCTCCGCCGAGACCGTCCCGTACCGATCACGGACGGCGGCAAGCCGATCGCGGCGTGGTTTGGGTAGAGGCGATCAATCCGCGTAAGTTTCCCCGGAGGCCCCAAAGACCTGGAAGACCGTTTTGCTTTGACGGAAAATCGTGTGTGCGCGCTTGTCCTGCGTTTTTTTGGTGCGTTCTCTTCTTCGTTACGTCGCAAAGTCCCCGTCTCTCATCCCTATGAAAATCTCTTCCGTTGGCCGCCTCATCGTGGTCCTCGCCTCGCTCGCAATGGCGGCCCGCCTTTCCGCCCAGCTCCAATGGAATGTCTTCAATGAAACTAGCACGACGCCCGCGCCCGCCTCCAGCGTGGGCAGCGGCGTGACTGTTACGGTCCCCGCCGGCCAGCGGGTCACGCTGGTTGCGACGAATTTCACGCCGGTGGATTTCTCCGCGGTCACGAGCGGCGAAGTTTACGTGACGACGACGTTCAAGGTTTCCGGCGGCCTCTCCAGTATCACCGGCGGCACCCGTGCCATCGGTTACGGACTCTACAATCACAGCGGCACGCCCACCGATTTCTCCGACGATAACGGCTACTTCACGTGGCTCAACGGACGCCAGACAGGCGCCCTGATCGAGCTTCGCCGCCGCAATGCCGCTGGCGCGTCACCCTCACTGCTCAACCCGACCGGCGCATCGTTCAACTCGCTCGGCACCGGCACCACCACGCTGACCGCCGGCGTGCTTTCCGACGGCAGCGCCTACGCGATCCAGCTTCATCTCGTGCGCACGGCCACCGGTATTTCTTTCGGTAATACGAGTTCGACCGCCACCGGTTCCGGCATCTGGGTCAGCGGCAGCGGCGTCAGCCAGACCGCCTATACGAATCCCGACGTGCCCCCCGCCACCACGGTCTTCAACGAAGTCGGTTTCATGTTTCTCAACACGTCCGCGAATCCCGTCACGCTCGAGATTGTGTCGGTCACCGGTCTGGCCCCGATCAACCCGCCCGCGGTCGTCACGTCGCCCGCCGCTCTCATTCTTAATCCGGGCCAGGCCGCCGCGCTTTCCGTCGCCGCGTCCGGCACCGCTCCGCTCAGCTACCAGTGGAAAAAGGATGGCGCCAACGTCGCCGGTGCCACGTCCGCCACGCTCGCATTCGCCACTGCTGCGACGACGGATGCCGGCAGCTACACCGTTACCATCACGAACCCTTACGGCAATGTCACGAGCGCCGCCGCGACGATCACGGTCACGACCCAGACCGTCCCGGCGACGATCACCGGGTCGCCCGTCTCGGCCACCGTCAACGCCGGCCAGTCCGCCACGCTCGCCGTGGCCGCTTTCGGCAGCGCTCCGCTCACGTATCAGTGGCAAAAAAATGGCACCGCCCTAGCCGGCGCGACCGCGAGCATCCTGGCGTTGGGCAACGTCACCGCCGCCGACTCCGCGAACTACACCGTCATCGTCACCAACAGCGCCGTTGCAGTCACCAGCGCCGTCGCTGTTTTCACCGTCAACACGATCCCGGTCATTACGGCGCAGCCTGTCGGGGCCACCGTCGCCGTTGGCCAGAGCGTGACATTTTCCGTGGCGGCTGCCGGCACGCCCACCCCGACCTTTCAGTGGTCGAAAAACGGCGCGCCGGTCGCGGGCGCCACCGCGGCGACGCTCACGTTTGCGAGTACGCAGTTGACGGAAACCGGCGTCTACACCGTGCGCGCGACGAATTCCGTCGGCGTCGCCGCGAGCACGTCCGTGGTCCTCGCGATTCCGTCGACGATGGCGGTGACGGCGTTTGCTCCCGCCCACGGTCGCACCCACCTCAATCCCGACTCGCCGCTCAGCCTCACGTTCGACCGCGCGCCCGTCGTCGGCAACACCGGCCGTATCCGGATTTACAAGGCATCCGACAACACCGTTGTCGACACCCTCGATCTCGGCGCGGCGTTTCAGCTTCGCGCTGTCGGCACGAGCACCACGCAGTTCAACTATTTTCCGATTCTCGTCACCGGTAACACAGCCCACATATATCCGCATGCCGGCGTGCTGGCGTACGGTCAGAGCTACTACGTGACGGTGGAGCTCGGCGCGCTGCGGGACGCCACGGGCGCGAGTTTTACCGGAATCACGGATCCCGCCGCTTGGCGTTTCAGCACGAAAGCCGCCGGGCCCGCCGCCAACGCCACTGCGCTCACCGTCGCCGGCGATGGCAGCGGCGACTTCACCACGCTGCAGGGCGCGATCGATTTCGTGCCAGCGAATAATTCACAACGGGTCGTCATCAGCGTGCAGCCGGGTACCTACGTCGAACAGATCTACGTCGGCGCGAACCGTCCGCTCGTCACGGTCCGCGGCGAGGACCGCGCGCGGTCGGTCATCACCTACCCGAATAACAACACCCTCAATGGCAGCACCCGCACCCGCGGTGTGTTCACGATTGGAGCCAGCGATTTCACCCTCGAGACCATTACGGTGTTGAACTCCACTCCGCAGGGTGGCTCGCAAGCCGAGGCGTTCGTGTGCGATGGCTTCCGCGTGCTCCTCAACCGCGTCACCCTCCGCAGCCGGCAGGACACGCTGCTCTGCAACACCGGCTCGACGTTCATCACCGACAGTTACATCGAGGGAAACACCGACTTCATCTGGGGCTCGGCCGCCGCGTATTTCCAACGTTGCGAACTCAAGGCCCTCGATACCGGCAACGCCACCGAGGGTTACTACACGCAGGTGCGCAACGGGGCGACGACGTTTGGCTTCATCTTCGCCGACTGCCGCCTCACGGCCGCCGATGGCGTCGTCGGCCGGAGCACGTATTTTCTGGGCCGCATTGATCCGAACGCGGGCAATTTTCCCTACAGCCAGGCCCTCTATCTCAACTGCGCGATGGGTGCGCACATCAGCCCGGCCGGTTGGCAGCTCAACAACGCGGCCGCTTCACCCACCGTGCAGAACTGGGAATACCAGAGCACGGATCTCACCGGTGCGACGCTCGACGTGAGCAAGCGCCACGGCTCCTCGCGCCAACTCTCCGAACTCGAAGCCTCGCTCTGGCGCAACCCCGCCTACGTGCTCGGCGGCTGGGTGCCCCAGCTCGCCGCGACCATCGAGACCTCGCCCGCATCCGTTACCGCGACCGCCGGTTCCCACGCCAAACTCACCGTCGCCGCCAACGGCTCCCCGGTTCCTGCTCTGCAGTGGTTCAGGGACGGCGTCGCGCTCGCGGGTGCGACCGGCTCTTCCTTTCTCCTGCCGAATATCCAGCCCACCGCCGCCGGCCGTTACACGGTGACCGCGACCAACTCCGGCGGCGCGACGACGAGTGAAGCCGCGATCCTCTCCGTCGTCGGCGGAAAATTCGCCGGTGTTTACTTTGGGACGATCGGTGGGCCCGCCGGCACCTTCGCGCTTTATGTGCGCGACAACGGCACCGCCGTTTTTCTCGCCACGGGAAGCGGGGTCGCCGGCACGTTGGTCCTCCGCGCAGTCACGGTCGACGGCGCCGGGCGTCTTCGGGCAAGTCTCGGGGCGTTTGCCGTCGACGCGACTATCAGTGGTGCCGGCGCCATCAGCGGTTCCGTGGGTCCGGCCGCGGGCAGCGGCAGCCTTGCGCCGACCGCCGAACTCTCGGGCACCCGCGCCGCCGCGACCGGCGTTGCCCAGTCGTTTGCGGGCTACTACCAAACGGGGGCGACGCACTCGGCCGCGACGGCTTCCTTCGTCGTGGCCGCCGACGGTCGCGCCTATGCGGTCGCGCAAAACGGTGCGACGCTGGCGGGCGGTGCCGGCACCGTCGACGCAACCGGTAAAGTCGTGATCGTCGCTGCGGCCGGCCAAGCGATCTCGGCTACCCTCACGGCGAACGGTGCGACCGCCTCCATTACGCTCACCACCGGATCTGCCATTGCAACCGCCGGCGTGGGGGACGCGGCGGCCCCGGCCCAACGCCTCCGCGAATTCTCCGCGCGCGCCCGTGTCGACGCGACGAATACCGTCGCCGTCGGTTTTGTCGTGACCGGCGATTCGCCCGACAACGTCCTCATCCGCGCCATCGGTCCGACGTTGGGCGACGTTTTTGCCGTAGCCGGCGCGCTGCCCAATCCCTTTCTTGATGTTTACCGGGGCGCGACGCTCATCGCGAGCAACGTCCACTGGACCACCGCCGCAAACCCGACGGCCACCGCGCTCGGCGCGGCGCAGAGTGGCGCGTTTCCGCTGCGCACGACGCTCGCCGATTCTGCGTTACGCCTTTCGTTGCCAGCCGGTGCCTACACCGCCGTGATGAGTAGTTCCAACGGTGCGACGGCCGGCATCGGCTTGGTAGAAGTCTACGATGTCTCTGCGGGCGACGCCGGCCAGCGCCTCGTCAATCTCTCGTCGCGCGGCACGGTCGGCAACGGCACCAACGCGCTCCTCGCCGGCTTCTTCGTTGCCGGCCCCGGCACGTTTCCGAAACGCGTTCTCCTCCGCGGCGTCGGCCCTGGTCTGGCGGCGTTTGGCGTCGTCGGCGCGGTCGCGAAACCCGTGCTCACGCTCTATCGCGGCGCGACCCAAGTGGCCCAAAACACAGGTTGGAGCACGAGCACCGATGCCGCCGCGATTGCGAGTGCCGCCGGCGAAGCGGGCGCCTTCGCGCTGGCCGCCGGCAGTGCCGACTCCGCGATCTTCATCCATCTCGCCCCCGGCCTTTACACCGCACAGATCACCAGTCTCGACGCGGTGGCCGGTGCGGGCCTCATTGAAGTCTACGAGCTGCCTTGAGCCCAATTCGCTTTCAAGGTAAGCTTAACGGGCTTGGAGGTAGGAGCGATGTCCCGGGAGCGCGACCGCCCCCGGTCGGCCTGCAAATTGCGACCGAGGGCGGTTGCGCTCCCAATCGCCTGCAAGCAGGCTCCGACAAAAGACCGACATTTGGCTCATCTTGAAGGCAACTTGGCTGAGTTTATTGATAAACCCCTATCGCTAGGAAACGCGTGGCGCCGCGTCTGACGCGGTGATGAAGCTCTGTGCGATCTTTCCTTGGTTGTTGGCGATGATCGAGGGATCTCTCGGCGCGAAGGACCTGACGGTCGCCCTCGACGGTTCCGGTGATTTCAAAACGATCCAAGCCGCGGTCGACTCGGTGCCCGCCGGCTCTGCGGAGCGCACGACGATTCTGGTTCGCCGCGGGACTTACGCGGAACTCGTGGTCGTGCCCCGCGAAAAGAAAAACCTCACGGTGCACAATACGACCCCGAAGAGCGGCACGCAGGCTGAGACGATCCGGGTGCGCGCCGACCGTGTCGTGCTCGACCGCTGCGACTTTAAGAGCCTTCAGACGCGCTGCGCCTCGATGGTCGGGCCTACGCGCGGGAGTGCTACGTCGGACCTCACGGGCAAACGGCTCAATCCCTCGGCCCACCTGCCCGCCTCTCGCTAACTCTCGGCCGAGGCCGCCGCCGACCTGCGGAGTGCCGGCAAGGTCCTGCGCGGTTGGTTGTCCGCGGTGCGCTGAAAGGGCCCTCTCCAGATTGTCAGCTCCGGGGGCATCGGGCCGACGGAGGCGCGCTTTCCAAGCGTCCTGCTTGCCGCCCGACGCAGCGGCGGTTGGGAAACCGCCGTTCCGTCAAAGACTCGGCGAGAGGAGTGTCGCCGGTCCGTCGGACGCGCGACCGCTGCGGAGACCGACCGGCAGATGAGCCAGCGCTGAAAGGCACCGTCCTCCGATGCTTGGGTACCGGACGCGGCGCGGCGAATACGAGCACTATCCGGATTATTCGTATCGTCCGAAGATCCGCCGCCGAAATCTTCGTTGCGTTCCGGGTTCTGAGGAGTTCTCTCAAGGAGGAACTCGCTTCCTAGCTGCAAACTCAGAAGAGGTTTCCTGATGCGTTTATCGTCGCATCTGATCGCCGGTACTTTTAACACCCTTAAATTCCCCTCCTGCTTGTGTCCTCGCTCGCGCGTTATTTCGTCCCGACGCCACGACCGCTGATCGCGCCGGGTGCGCTGTGGAAAATTGCGGGGATCACGCTCGCCGGTGCGCTCGGGATCGTGGCCCGGGCGTGTGGCTATGACCTCGGCGCGCTTCTGGCCTACAGTGCTTATTTTGCGGCGTACGTGGCGTTGCCCGGAGTCGTTTTGTTGTGGGCGCTGAACCGCCGCGCGCTGTCGATCGCGACGGTGTTCGCGCTGGCGCTGCCCACGGGGTTTGCGGTTGAGATCCTGAGCTACCTCGGGCTGGCCTCGGTCGGGGCGAGGGAGGTTTATCGTTTCATGCCGGTGCTTTGGTTGGCGGCGGGAGCAGGGCTGTGGGTTCAATCGCGGCGGAGCCCGGTGCAACTGCGGGTTTCGGGCGCGCATGCCGGTTTGGCTGTGGGGCTGGTCGTGGCGTTTCTCGGTCTGGTGTTTCTCGCCGCGAGCCAGATGTTCGCGGAATCGCCGCTGGCGGCGGGTTTGCCGGGCCGCGCGATCTTCCACGACTGGGTCTACTTGGTGAGTCGCGCCGGCGTGATTAAGAACACCTGGCCGCTGGATGACCCGAGTCTCGCGGGCACACCGCTGCAATATCACTATTTCATGGTCGTGCATGCGGCGGCGGCGTCGGGTACGACCGGCGTGGAGGTCACGCTGGTGCTCCTGCGGCTCCTGATTGTGCCGTTGGGTGCGGTGCTCGTGGCGCAAGCCTATCTGCTCGGGCGCCAGGTGGCCCGCAGCCCGTGGGGTGGTGTCGGTGCGGCGCTCTTGCTGGTCATGGCCGGAGAAGTGTCGCTCGCCGACAACTACGGCCGGCTGATGTATCTCGGATTGTTTTCGCGGTGGCTGTTCGTCAGTCCGACATTTTTCTTTGGGATGATTTTTTGCGGTGCATTGTTGCTCGGGGTGGCGCGGTGCGCGCGACTGACGCGCTGCGGTCCGCACCATTATGCGTGGCTCGTCTTGCTCGCGGCGGCCGGTACCGGCGCGAAGGGCACGGTCTTACCGGTGTTGATTTGTGCGCTCGGGCTGTGGGCGACGTGGCGCTGGCTGAGCGACCGACGGTTTCCGAGTCGGTGGGTGGCGATCGGCTTTGGGCTGAGCGCCGGGTTTGCGATGGTTTACCTCGCGACCATGTCGTCGTGGCGGACGGGCGATGCCCGTTTCAATCCGTTGCACGTCTTTCAACTGACCGGATTTTGGCAGGCGAACCTGCCGGTTTGGCAGCAGGTGTTGGGCACCTGGCTGCCGGCTCCGCTGGCGGCCGCGGTGGCCTCGGTCAGCTGCGCGTTGATTATCTTTGCCGGCACGTGCGGGGTAGGTTTGCTGGCGATCCCCTATCTGGTGTGGCGCGGGCGGCGGGACGGCGACCCGCTGGTCGGCTGGCTGGGGGCATTTTTTCTCGCGTGCGTGGGCATGGGTCTGCTGATGGAGCTGAACAGTTACGGTGAACTGTATCTCATCTTGATGGTTCGTTTGCCCATGTCGGTGCTCGCGGCGGCGTGCATTGTGGATGGGGTCCGGCGGTTGCGCATGTGGCGGGCCGAGTCCGTCGCGCGGCTCGGGTCGGTGCCCGGCGCCGCCCGTGGCCGCTGGGTTCAACAAGGTATCGTCGGGTTCGCCGGGCTGGTGTTTGCCTTGGTCTTCGTGGTGCAGGGGAGTTCGTGGGTCGATCGTAACCGGGCGGGTTTTGCCGAATGGCTGGCCACTCCCGCCAAGCCCAGCATGGACGACCGCCGGCAACACCTCAACGAGGCCTTGCTGTGGATCCGGAAGAACACCGAGCGCAACGCCGTGATCGTGGCAAATGCGTGCACGCCCGAAAATATGAAGAAGGATCACTGGGGGGCGCTCGATAATACGCTCACCGGCGTTCACTTTTACTACTCGGCACTCTCGGAGCGCCGCCTGTGGTTCGAAGGCCCGAGCTACATTATGGACACCACGCGCGCCCGGATCCGCGCCAATGCCGCCTCGGCTTTCTTTTATCGGGGCCGGACTTTGGAGCCGACCATTGTCACGCGCGATCCCTGTTACGTGCTGATCGACCGCAGCCTTGCCGATGGAGCGAAGATCAGCGTCCCGGGTTACCCGCAGATTTTCAGCAATGCGCGGATCGACATCTACCGCAAGGAGCTCGGGCCGCTGACGCCGCTTAGGCCCGCCGCCACGCTCGCCCTCGGCTTGGAAGACTAGCGTTTCAGCCGCATTCCGGGCGTGGTGATTCACTGTCGATGTGGCCACCGCTCGTTGAGAAACCCACCGGTCAGAGTCGAGCGGGTTCGGCTTGCAGTCGTGCGCTGTCCGTCGTGCCACTTGCGCCACTTGCTCAACAACCCAGCGGTGCTGACTTGGGTGCGGACGTTGTCGAGCGATTCCTCGTGGTAAATGGCCCCATGGGCGTTCGTGCTGAAATTCTGGAGACGATCGATCCCGTCAACGTCTGGATGGAGCCCCCTCCGTCGAGCGTGACGGTTCCGAGCGGTGCGTAGACGCAGGCGCGGGTGTCCCCGGAGTGGTCGAGTGTCAGGCTTTCGGCTTTCGCGCTTGTGGTGGCCCGGCTAACCGTGTTCCCCTGATGTGTCGTAGCGTTCGCTGCAGCGGGTCGCTGTGGTTTTTAGCAAAGATCTTTAGCAAAGATACCCCAACACAACTATGAATACTCCTTCTTGGGGAGCGGGCCGCGTCTTGCGTGCGTTCGTTTCCCCGTCGGTTTTGGTTTCGAGGTTAGTACGTGGCATCACTTCAGTGGTGCTCACTTTGGCGATCCTCACGGGTACCGCCGCAATCGTAAACGCTCAGACGAATGCCGACGGCGCGATCGTCGGGAAAATCTCCGGCGATACCAAGGGGTCCATCGCGATCGAGAGCCGCTCAACGGGCCTCCAGCGTACCGCCACGGTCGCGGCGGATGGGTCCTACCGGATGGGGTCGCTCCCGCCCGGTCGCTACCAAGTGACCTACACGCCAGCCTCCGGCGCGCCCGCAATGCAAGAGGTGGACGTCAATGTGGGTTCGACCAGCGCGGCAGATTTTAGCGGAGGCGTGACCAAACTGGAAAAGTTTGTCGTCACCGGCGGTGTGATCAGCCCGATCGATTTCGGTAAGACGGAATCGGCGACGGTGTTCAGCGCCGCGCTGATCAAGGAACTCCCGGTCGGGCGCAGCACGACTGCGGTGGCGCTACTCACGCCGGGCACGACTCAGGGCGACGGCTCGTTTGGGCTGGT
>CAMATV010000080.1 GCA_945861235.1 Opitutus sp. GAS368 | reverse complement strand
CCGCAGAGAGCGAGACGGCGTGGTGCGCGATCAAATCCAGCAACCGACCAGGCGTGGCCACAATGATGTCCGCACCGCCGCCGAGTGCGATCATCTGCGGGTTGATGGACACCCCACCAAAGACGACGAGCGTCTTCAAACGTGGTGCGGGCAGATAGCGACCATAGTCGCGAAACGCGTCGCCGACCTGAGCTGCGAGTTCGCGGGTCGGAACCAAAACGAGCGCGCGCACGAACCGCCCTCGTTCCCGGGGTGTGCCCGCGAGGAGTTGCAGGAGCGGCAAGGCAAAGGCTGCGGTCTTGCCCGAGCCGGTCTGCGCCGAGGCCCAGACATCGCCACCTCGGAGCACGGCGGGGATCGCGGCGGCCTGAATCGGCGTGGCTTCGGTGTACGCACGCTCGGCGATCGCCCGGAGCAGCGCCGCGGAAAGGCCGAGAGAGGAAAATGACATCCCCGAGGGATGAAGCGCGCCGCTCCGCGAGGGAAACCTTTTATCCGCTGTACACAGGGGTTATTTAGCCCGCAGCGCGGCTGCGATCGCCGCACTCACCTCGGGCGAATCAGGCTCGGCGCCGGCCTCGAAGCGCTGAAGCACCACGCCATCGCGACCGACGAGAAATTTAGTGAAGTTCCATCCGATATTACCCGGAAACGGCGAGTCCTTTCCCGCGAGCGCGCTGTAGAGCGCGTGCCGCTTCGCACCATTTACCTCGATTTTTTCGAAGAGCGGAAAGGTCACGTGAAACGTCGTGCTACAGAAATTTTTGATCTCGGCGGCGGAGCCCGGTTCTTGCGCGCCGAACTGGTTGCACGGAAACGCCAGGACGGTCAGTCCCTGCGCCTGATATTTTCGAAACGCCGCCTCGAGTCCTTGATATTGGGACGTGTAGCCACACTCCGAGGCGACATTGACGATGAGCAGCACGCGCCCCTTGTAGGCCGCGAGCGAAGTGGCCTTGCCGTCGATATCTTTGACGGCGACATCGTA
Source organism: Opitutus sp. GAS368 (assembly GCA_945861235.1). GTDB lineage: Bacteria > Verrucomicrobiota > Verrucomicrobiia > Opitutales > Opitutaceae > GAS368. The sequence goes on along the minus strand of CAMATV010000080.1, from coordinate 9,656 downwards.
GGGCACTGCGGCTCGCAGCGTCACCAGACACCCCCAGAATAGTGATAACAGGCCGAGCGATCTGAGCATCCCGCACCGTGGCTTGGGCGGCCCGAGCCTGTCAATGCGCGGCGACGTCCGGAGCGGCTAGCGTCCACCTGGAGCCAGCCCGCGTTCGCTGGACTGCGCAAAAGCGAGCCCCCGGGCGAACTCCGCGCTCGCGGCCTGCGGGTGCGCGGCGAGTTTTTCGAGAGCTTGGGAGCGATTGAGACCGTCGCGATAGAGCAACCGGTGGATCTGCTTTACGCGGTCGAGTTGCTCGGGAGTGAACCCGTTGCGCTCGAGTCCCACGCGATTGATCGCGCGAACCTCCGCCGGCGTGCCGTCGGCGATGAAAAATGGCGGCAGGTCGTGCACCAGCTTGGCCGTCGCCGAGAGCATGGCATAGGCACCGAGGCGACAGAACTGGTGAATGCCGCCGTAGCCACCGATCACGACGTAGTTCTCGACCGTGACGTGGCCGCCCAACACCGCACCGTTGCTCATGATAATATTGTCCCCCAACACGCAGTCGTGCGCGACGTGACAGGTCGCGAGGAGGACATTGTTATCACCAATCCGGGTGAAGTCGCCGTCGTTGGTGGCGCAGTGGATCGAGACGTATTCGCGGAAGACGTTGCGGTCGCCAATGCGCAGGCCGGGATTGCCGCCGGCGAACTTGAGATCCTGGGTTTTTCCGCCGACACAAGCGAAAGGAAACACCTCGCAGGACTTGCCCAGCTGGGTGTTGCCTTCGACGGACGCGTGGTGGTGCAGGCGCGTGCCGTCGCCCAAAGTAACACCCGCGCCGACGTAAGCGTAAGCACCGACTTCGACGTCGGCGCCGAGTTGCGCACCGGATTCAATAATGGACGTGGCGTGGATCTTTGCGGCCATGAGCTCAGTCCATTTCGGAGCTGTTGATAATGGCAAACATCAGCTCAGCCGACGACACGACGTGACCATCCACGGTGCAGGTGACCTCAGCAGCGGCGAGCTTCTCACCGCGGGTCTTGGTGAGCTTAGCGTTGAGGATGAGCTGATCGCCGGGACGCACGGGCTTCCGAAATTTCACCTTGTCCGCGCTCATGAACAGCGTGGCTTTGCCCTCGGCGGATCCGCGACGGAGCATCAAAATACCGGCGGCCTGAGCCATCGCCTCCAGTTGGAGCACGCCCGGCATCACCGGATTCCCGGGAAAGTGGCCCTGAAAATACGGCTCGTTGATGCTCACGTTCTTGATCGCAACGAGCGCATCGCTCCCCACGAACTCCACGACGCGGTCAATCATCACAAATGGATAACGGTGCGGCAACGTGTCGAGAATACGCCGGATATCGAGGGCCGTCTCGTCGGGCATGACCATCGCCGGACGCGGCTTTTTCTTCGGCCCCTTTTTACGTTCCTCCAACTTGGCGGCGAGCGCCTTGGTCAGCTCGGCGTTGATCGCATGGCCGGGGCGCGTGGCGATAATGTGCGCCTTCAACGGCAGACCCAGCAGCGTGATGTCACCGATGATATCCAGAATCTTGTGGCGCACGAACTCATCCTTAAAGCGCAGGCCTTCCTTCGAAATGATCTTGTCGCCCTTGATCACGACCGCGCAATCGAGCGAGCCGCCTTTGATCTTACCGAGTTTGAGGAGCTCCTCGATGTCCTCGTAAATCGTGAACGTCCGCGCGGCCGCGATCTGCGTCATGTAGGAATCCGGATCGATGAGCAGCGAAAGATGCTGCGTGTGGATGCCCCGATCATCGGCCGACGTGCAGGAGATCCGGAGATCGTCAGACGGCAGCGCGATGATCGACGACTGCCCTTTCGTGACCGAGACGGCGGCATCCAACGTGAAGTATTCGCGATCCGTGGCCTGCTCCATGGGCTCCCCTTGCATGATCAGATCGACAAAGGGTTTGGCCGAACCATCGAGGATGGGCGGCTCCGAGGCGTCCATTTCAATGATGGCGTTGTCGATGCCGCAGCCGCTCAACGCACTCAGGACGTGTTCGACCGTCTGGACTTTCGCGTGGCCCACCTGAATGGTGGTCGCGCGGACGAGATCGGTGATGAAATCGACGCGCGGGCGCAACTCCGGCGCCCCGCTGAGATCGACCCGTCGAAAGACGAAACCATGGTCAACGGGCGCAGGTTTCAGCGTCAAAGTCACCGCATCGCCGGTGTGCAGTGAATTGCCCTTGATGGAGACTTCCCGCGCGAGAGTGCGTTGTTTCATAACTGTTAGCGGTCAGTCTCGGAAACACGTTGGGCGGAGCGCAAGCGTGGAGTCAGCCGCGGCCTTGACAGCCGATGACGCGACTCCTCACTGTGGACCCTTTCACCACTCAAAAACCCTCCGTTCGAACCGAATCCCGTCATGCCAGCAGCCAACGATATCCGCCGAGGCCAAGTCATTAAATTCAACGGCGAGCCGCACCTCGTCATGGAAACCCAACACCGCACGCCGGGAAATCTTCGGGCATTTGTGCAGGTCAAGATGCGCAATCTTCGCTACGGCAAGGCACTGGACCAACGTTTCGCCTCGACCGACACCATCGAGGTGCTCGCGACCGAAAAGCGCACCCTCGAGTTCAGCTACGCAGACCGCGACGCTTTCGCATTCATCGATCCGGACACCTTCGACCAGATCGAACTGAGCGCCGAATTGCTCGGCGATTCGAAGCACTACCTCACCGCTGGTGGCAAATGCGACGTGCTCTTCGTGGACGACAAGCCTTTGACACTCGAACTGCCTTCGACCGTTGAACTCAAGGTCGTTGAAAGCTCAGACGGCATCAAGGGCGACACCGCCAGCAACGTCCAGAAACCCGCCAAGCTGGAAACCGGCCTCGTGGTGCAGGTCCCGCTCTTCATCAAAGAGGGCGAGATCATCAAGGTCAGCACCGAAGATGGCAGTTACCTCGGTCGCGCCTAACTCAATTGGCTCCGGGGTGTCCCGGACTGCCGCGAACTCCCAGCCTGCAGAAAATCTGCGGGCTTTTTTATTGTCCCAACCGTGGCCCTACGAGGCCAGTGCCGCGATCGCCGATTTGTAACGCGCCGACGCCTCGGCTTGCGTGCTGGCCGTGCATTCAAGATCGCGAAGGAGGCCGTCGCGCAAACCGTAGATCCAGCCATGCACCGTCAGGTCCTGCCCGCGTAGCCACGCATCGCGCACGATGGAGGTCTGCGTCACGTTCGCGACCTGCTCGACGACGTTGAGTTCGCACAGGCGCGCGCTCTGAGCATTTTCAGTGAGTAACCGACACAAACAGGCGTCGTGTTTTTCACGCACGTCCTGCACGTGACGCAGCCAGTTGTCGGCGAGGCCGACCCGCTCACAGCGAATCGTCGCACGCACACCACCACACCCATAGTGCCCCACCACCATAATGTGCTTCACCTTCAGCACATCCACCGCGAACTGAATGACCGAAAGGCAATTCAGGTCGGTGTGCACGACCACGTTGGCAATATTGCGATGCACAAAGACCTCCCCGGGGAGCAGGCCGATGATTTCGTTGGCCGGCACGCGACTGTCAGAGCAACCGATCCAGAGATACTCGGGATTTTGCTGGCGCGAAAGCTTCTCAAAGAAATCCGGATCGCGGGCGCGAATTTGGTCCGCCCACGCCTTGTTCTGCTCAAACAGCTGATTGAGGTTGTCCATGCGAACGCGATCGTTTTCGCGCCGCGAAAAATGTCCACCTTCAATCCCGCGGGCTGCTAGCCCAAAAGTTCCCACCCCACTTGACCCCATGCATTTCACAGAGGGCACGGAGCCCAGCCCACAGAAGTCACAGAGCGGACAAGGTGTTTGGCTCGTGTTTGGCTCCGTGACCTCGGTTCGAACCTCTGTGCGCTCTGTGAAAAAAGATTTTCTTCAGAAAAGTGTGATTGATGCCGGCTAGCCCTCGGGCCTCGGGCCACCCCGATCGACGACTACGCAAGCACCGCTGGAGTCGTCGCCTCACATTTCGGGCGATTCGGGCAACGCCCACCGCCGCCGTCCGCCCGCACCAGCCGCACGTCACATGGCGGACAGGTTGGGGAGCGTTCGCCGGCTGCCGTCGCCTGCATTAACTCGCTGCGGGCGGCGGTCGTCAGCGCGTTGGTTTCTCCCAAAAAATATCCCAAAAAATTGGCGCGAAAACCGAGCCGAGGGAATGACGCGCTGGCGGTGAATCCAAACCTATACGACCCGCGCCCAAAGGACTTTCAGGTACCGGCTTTCCAAGCAGTTGGAGTAAACCGGATGGTCGACCCCGGGCCCCGTGCGATCAAAAAACTGCAGTCGCCGGCTCTGCCGATGCGCCGCCTTGATGACGTGCGCCTCAAAATCTTCCAGCGACAGCAGTCCCGAGCAAGAACACGTCACGAAAATCCCGCCCGGTTTCACGAGCGAGATCGCGAGCAAATTGAGGTCCTCGTATTTCTGGCGCCCTTCCCAATTTCCCGCCGCGTCGCGGGTAAAAATAAATTTCGGCGGATCGAGCACCACGACGTCCCATTTTTCTCCGTTTTGCTGCATTTGGCGCGCGTAGGCAAACGCGTCGGCGTGCACAAACTTTAGCCGAACTTGGTTGAGGTTCGCGTTCCGTTTCGCTTGCTCGAGCGCGACCTCGTCGAGGTCGACACTCGTGACCTCGGCGGCGCCACCCATGACCTTGGCATTGAGCGAAAAACCACCGGTGTAGCAGCAGAGATCGAGCACCCGCGCGTCTTTGGCGAATCGGACCACGGCCCGGCGATTGTCCCGTTGATCGCAGAAAAAACCGGTCTTGTGCCCTTCCGCAAAGTCCACCTCGTAGCGCACGCCATGCTCGCGGATTTTCACTTTGGTGGGTGCCGCGGCGTTGGTTTCCTTAAACAACGAAGGCTTGATGCCCTCGAGACTGCCGAGGTCGTGATCCACGTGAACACGCGCAAACTTCGTTCCGGCCAGCTCGTGCAAGAGCGGCAGCCACTTTGGCAACCGTTGCGCGATGCCGAGGGAGTAAATCTCGCACAGCAGCGTATCGCCGTAGCGGTCGATCGTCAGTCCGCTGAGTCCGTCACCATCCGAGCTGATGAGGCGATACGCGTCGGTGGTCTCATCGAGCTTGAAGAGGTCCCGTCGCAACGCGACTGCACGACGAATCGCTCCTTCAAAGTAGCTCTCATCGACGGGCTCGGTCGAATGACACACCACGCGGAGCGGAATCTTCGCACGGGGATTGAAGAGGCCGCCGCCCGTAAGGTTGCCGTTCTTGTCGTAGACGTTGACGAAGTCTCCCGGACGCGCGTCCGGGGAACACTGGCCGAGGAGACGCGGGAAAATCGCCGGCTGAAACGTGAAATATTTCAACTGCGCCCACGGCTTCGGCCACGCTGAGCGGTCGATCACCGGGGGGGGTGCTTTCGTGGGCTTCTCAGGCGTGAACTCAACATCCTCGGATTCGTCGGCCATTTCACCTGATTGGGAAGGTCCAAGCTGCACTCGGCAAATTTTATCCAAAAATTTTGAAGCGAGCCCTGGTCTCCGGTGCTCGGACGCCTGGCTCCCGCGGGGATTTATTTTTCCGATTCCGCGGAGTTGGCAGCGCGGGTGGTCGCAGTCGCCTCGGTGGCCTCCGCCCTCGTCCGCTCGTTCGGCCACCGCACGGCATAAAAAAACCGACCGAAAATTTCGGTCGGCTTTGGAGAATCAGGCAAACGCGGCGAGGGCGCCGCGTCTCCAGCAAACAGCCTTACGCCACGCGCTCGACGATCAGCGGCGGAGGCGTCGGACGCTTCGGAGCGAGCCGGTAAGCGTTCTTAAAGTGATCGAGCGCCTGCTCGAGCTTCGCTTCGTCGTTGTAGTGAATCATCATGAGCGGCTCACCTTGCTTCACCTGCGTGCCGACCTTCTTGATTTCGGAAACACCGACGGAATAGTCGAGCTTGTCGCCCGCGGCGTTCTTCCCCGCACCGAGGATATGCACGCCGTGCGCAATCATGGCGGCGTTGATGGTATGAACATAGCCGCGCTTGGGCGCGGGCAATTTGCGGATATGTTTCGCCACCGGGAATTTTTCAGGATGATCAATGAACGTCGTGTCGCCACCTTGGGCTTTGATCAGATCTTTGAATTTTTCGAGCGCCGAACCATCGGTCAGATGGCGCTGAACCGTCTGCTTCGCGGAGAGCGTGGATCCCGCGACGCCGGCGAGGCGGACGATCTCCATGCCGAGCTTCAGGACAAGTTCCTTCATGTCTTCCGGACCTCCGCCCGTGAGGAGTTGAATCGCTTCCTTCACCTCAAGCGACGTACCGACGCTGTCACCGAGCGGCTGGTTCATATCTGTAACCAGGGCGACGCAACGGCGCTTCATGGAGCGACCGACGCGCGTCATCGAGCGAGCGAGCTGCTTGGCCTGCTCGAGATCCTTGATGAACGAGCCGTTGCCCCACTTCACGTCAATCACGAGGCCCTCGGAGCCTTCGGCGAGTTTCTTCGAAAGCACACTGCCGGTAATAAGCGGGAGGCTCGGGATCGTGCCGGTCTCTTTTCGCAGGGCGTAGAACTTGGCCTCGACCGGAGCGAGGTCCTCGGTCTGGGCGATGATCGCGCCGCCGATTTTGGCCAGTTGAGCGACGAACTGCTCGTTCGTTAGGTGGCTCTTGAAGCCGGGCACGGCCGCGAGTTTTTCCAAGGTATTGATGACGTAATCGTGCTCGACTCCACACATCATCGGAACCACAACGCCCGCCGCCATCGCCAAGGGGACCAGCACGAGCGAGGTTTTATCGCCGACGCCACCCGTCGAGTATTTGTCGATCTTCGGCTTCGCGATCAGCGAGAGGTCGATGACCTCGCCGGACAGCATCATTTCTTCCGTGAGATCGGCCGTTTCCTGCGCCGACATGCCCGAGAAATAGATCGCCATCGCTAGCGCAGCCAATTGGTGGCGCGGCATTTCACCATCCAGCGTGCTGTCGATGATAAAGCGAATTTCTTCCTGACTGAACTCACCACCGTCGCGCTTTTTTTCGATCAAGAACTCGAAAGTAGGCTTGATAAACCGACGGGTTGGGATGTTTCGTTTGCTTGTCATGAGTAGTATGTAAGGAGAACGGACTTCGCCCGCAGCGCGGACAAGTTCACCATCCAATGCAGTTCATGGCGAAAGTCGAGCCAAAATTCCCATTCGCCACGGCACACAATGGCCGTCCGTCGGGTAAAAACACCTCTGTCGTTCCGTGCAGAGCCCAGTATCGGACCCGGAGCCGTTCGCCCGACGATTGCGCACCAGGCGGTTAGTTTATCTTGGCACCACCGGCGATCCAGGCCGCGACGACTGCGCGTTCGTGGTCGGTCATCTGCGTTGAATTTCCGAGCGGCCTGATACGGGTACCACCCCATGCTGATTCACACCCTTGTGCGAGCGATTGAAAAAATGCCGGATCGAAACCGCCGCCACCGAAATCAACGCCAATCCCGCCCAACCATGCTGCTGCGCATAGGTCGAGGTATCGTGGTTGCTGATCATGATAAACAGCAGGGGCAGCATGAAATAATTATGGTGCACGCTGCGCTGCTTGCTGCGCTGGCCGTAGATCGGATCGGGCACCTGCCGTGCACGCATCGCTGCGACCCTCTTTTTTTGCCCGCGGATGATCACGAAGAACCCATTCGCACCATGATCGGGCCACGTCGAGTAGGCCTCCCATTTCAAGCAATGCAGTTTCTCCGGCAGCGCAGCCGGCGCGACCGCATATTTCTGCGGATTGTAGAACCCGCTGAGAAATTCCCTGAGGTGAGCGTCCAGCGATCGTCGGCCTCGTTCCTCATGAGCTTTCGATGCCAAGCCAATAGCCAACTCCCCTGATCCAACTCCACGCTTGCGCGCCCGCCGCGCGATTTCGTTTCCTCACCGAATGCACGTTGCCTTCCACCTTGCCGTCGACCTCGACACGTCCCTGAGGACCGCCGCTACCACGGCCGGACTGGCGGACGCCGCCGCCTTCACCCCCGAGGTGCGCACCGCCGACCCCAAGCACGGCGACTTTCAAGCCAACGGCACGCTCGGCTACGCCAAGGCGCGTAAACTCAACCCCCGCGCCACCGCCGAACAACTCGTCGCCGCCCTCCCCGCCTCCGTTCGCGACTCCTACGAGGTCAGCATCGCGGGCCCCGGTTTCATCAATTTCACCCTCAAACCCGCCGCGCTCCTCGCTTGGCTTCAGTCTTTTTCTACGCCTGAGGCGCTGGCCACAGGTGCCGCCACCGCCCACTCTGGCCAAACTTGGGTGGTCGACTACTCCTCACCGAATACCGCAAAGCAAATGCACGTCGGCCACCTCCGCTCGGCCGTTATCGGCGAGGCGATTTGCCGTCTGCTGGCTTTCACGGGAGCGCGCGTCATCCGCGACAACCACCTCGGCGATTGGGGTACCCAATTCGGCAAACTCATCTACGGTTACAAACGCTGGGTAAACGCCGACGCTCTCGCGGCCGACGCGATCGAAGAACTCGAGCGCGTTTACAAACTCGGCCATGCCGCCACGCCGGATGATTCTCCCGAACTCGACGAAGCTCGCCGCGAGCTCGTCGCGCTCCAAAACGGCGACCCCACCAACGTCGCGCTCTGGAAATCATTCTCCGAGGTCAGCCTCGCCGCTTTCCAAAAGATCTACGACCGCCTGGGTATCCAGTTCGACTACCACCTCGGCGAATCGTTCTACAACGGCCAGGTCGAACGTATCTACCGCGAACTGACCGCAACCACCCCGCCGCTCGCCGAAATCAGCGAGGGCGCCCTCGTCGTTTTCCACCCCGAGCACCCGCGTTTCAAAACCCAGCCGTTCTTGGTGCGCAAAGCCGACGGTGCCTCCAACTACGCGTCCACCGATCTCGCGACCGCGCTCTACCGCACCGAGCACTTCCAGGCCGACGGCATCGTCGTCGTCACGGATTTCCGTCAAGGGGACCACTTCGAACAACTCTTCCTCACCGTAAAAAAGTGGTTCGTGGCGAAAAACTACCGTCTGCCGGAGTTGCATCACGTTACCTTTGGCGCCGTCACCGGCGAAGACGGCAAGGCCCTCAAAACCCGTGACGGCGGCGTCATCAAACTCAAGGCCCTCCTCGACGAAGCCGAGGAACGCGCCCACGCCATCGTCACCGCAAAAAATACCGAGCGCCCCGAGGCCGATCAGTTTTCCGCGGAAGCATGCCGCACCATCGCGCAGACCGTGGGCATCGCTTCCGTCCAATACGCCGACCTCTCGCAAAACCGCAGTAGCAACTACGTCTTCTCCTGGGACAAGATGCTCGCCCTCGACGGCAACACCGCACCTTACCTGCTCTACGCCGTCGCGCGCATCCACTCGATTTTCCGCAAGGCCGGCGTCACTCCCACCGAGCTCGCGCTCAACGCCACCGCCACCGCACCGGAGACGGCCGCCGAAATCATGCTCGCGCGCAAACTCGCAAAATTCCCCGACGCGCTCCGGATCGCCGGTGAGAGTCTGCGCCCGCACTTCCTCTGCCTCTACCTCTTCGAACTCGCCGGTGACTACAGCTCGTTCAACAGCGCGGATAAAGTGCTCGTCGATGATCCGGTCCTCCGCGCTCGCCGCCTGATGCTCTGCGCCCGGACGCTGCTGACACTCGAAACCGG
>CAMATV010000079.1 GCA_945861235.1 Opitutus sp. GAS368 | reverse complement strand
ATGGTGCCGCCCGCCGTCTGGCTGCCCTATCACCGGATGGGACGCAGCGGCACGGACCTGGCCGTCTGCCCGGCAGGTGGAAAATTCGGGCCGTTCGACGGGCAGTTTTTCGTCGGAGAATTTACCGACGCGAAAGTCAGCCGCGTATTCCTCGAAAAAGTCGCCGGCGAATATCAGGGCGCAGCGTTTCCGTTTCTCGCCGGCTTCGCCTCCGGCGTCGTGCGACTCCTCTTCGCACCCGATGGCAGCCTGCTCGTGGGCATGAGCAGCCGCGGCTGGTCCTCGCTCGGCACGCAGGCCTACGGCTTGCAGCGCGTGCGTTGGAGCGGCGAGACGCCGTTCGCGATTCAAGAAATGCGCGCGCTGCCCGACGGCTTTGAACTGGTCTTCACCACCGAAATCGATCCCGCGAGCGCCGCACTCGCCTCCGGCTACGCGCTGAAGAGCTACACTTATCTTTACTCGAACGCCTACGGCAGCGCCGAGATCGACGCACTGCCGCTGACCGTGACGAGTGCCTCCGTCAGTGCGGACCGGCGGCGCGTGCGCTTGAAGGTCGACGGCCTGCGGGCTCTCTATGTCCACGAGCTCCGCGCTGCCGGTGTGCGCTCCACGGCGGGGACGGCCCTCGCGCAACCCGACGCTTACTACACGCTCAACCGCATTCCCGGCCGGCCCTGAAGTGTCGGATGGCGTCACGTCCCCGAATTTGTTTCAACCGACCCATGTCCACCCCCTCTGCGCTCACCGGTATCCGCATCGTCGATTTCAGTCACGTTTATCAAGGTCCGGTCGGCACCCAAATTCTCGCCGACTACGGTGCCGATGTCATCAAGGTTGAGCGCCCCGACGCCGGCGACTGGAGCCGCCGCTGGGGGCCGTTTGTGCACGGCGTGAGCCTGCCCTACGCCGGACTCAACCGCAACAAACGCAGCTTCGCCCTCAACCTAAAATCTCCGCAAGGTATCGCCGCAATCCGAGCGCTGATCGCCACCGCCGATGTCGTCGTGCACAATTTCCGCGCCGGCGTGATGGAAAAACTCGGTCTCGGCTACGAGCAGCTCGCAGCGGCGTATCCCCGTCTCGTGTACGCCTCGTCCGGCGGCTGGGGCGATCACGGTCCCTCGGCCGACCGCGCCCGCGGGGGTCACGATCTGATGGCGCGCGCGGAGGCGGGCTGGTTCACGCAGCCAGATCCCGCAAAGCCGCCGTTTCCCGCCGGTATGTCAGCCGATTATCCGGCCGGACTCATGCTCATGCAGGGCATTTTGATCGCGCTCGTCGCACGCTCCCGCACCGGTCTCGGTCAGCGCGTCACGACCGATCTCCTGAGCGTGGCGTTTCACGCGCACTCGTGGGAGGGCCCCGCCGCCATGAACGCCTCACGCGTCACCGAGGCCAGCGGCGTCAGCGCCAACGAGTCGATCATCGACAAGGCCTTCGCCACGGCCGACGGCTACATCGAGATTTCTCCCGTGTTTTCAGACAACGCCGTGCGCGATATTTCCGTGGCGCTCGGCCTCGGCAATCTCTCGTTGCAGCCCACGTTCGCGACGCACGCGCAGCAGCAGGCCCATCGCTCCGAGCTGAACGCGCTCCTCGCAGCGCGGTTTCGCGAGCGAACCACCGCGGCGTGGTTGGCCGAGCTTGAGCCCAAAGGAGTGTTCTGCGCCAAAGTGAACACCCTCGAAGAAGCCATCGAAGATCCGCAGCTCGCCGCCAACGGCATGGTCATCGAGATCGATCACGCGAAGGCCGGCACGCTGCGGCTGCCCGGCACGCCCGTTCGCCTCCATGGCACGCCCCCGGTGCCGCGACGCTTCGCCCCCGAGCTCGGCGAACACACGGTCGAAATCCTCCGCGAACTCGGTTACGACGACGCACGTCTCGCCGAACTCCGCCACGCCGGTGCACTCGCGACTCCATGAGCACCCGCCTCACGACCACCTACGTCGATGCTGTCTGCACGCTCACGCTGCATCCGCCGGCGGGAAAACCGCCGACGCTCGATCCCACCGTCATGGCGGCGTTCGACGGCGTGCTCACGGAAATCGAAACGCGCGCTGCGGACCTCGCCGCCGTCGTGCTGCAAAGTGCGTCGCCCAAGTTCTTCTGCGCCGGCGCCAACGTCAACGTGCTCGAGACGATCAACCGCGACACCATCGGCCCGTGGGTCGAGCGCGGCCATCGGTTAATGAACCGGATCGAAGCGCTCCCGGTGCCCGTCATCGCCCGCGTCGAGGGCTACGCGCTCGGCGGAGGGCTTGAACTCGCGATGGCCTGCGACCTCCTCTTCGCATCCAGCAACGCGAAGTTCGGCCAAACGGAAACGAAACTCGGATTCGTCACCGGCTGGGGCGGCAGCTACCGCCTCGTGCGCCGCGTGGGTCTGGCCCGCGCCAAGGAACTCGTCTTCACCGGCCGCATCTTCGACGCCGAGGAAGCCGCGCGCATCGGCGTCGCTGAATGGCAAGGTGCACCCGATGCACTCGCGCTTCACCTCCAGGAATTCCTCACGGCCGTCGTCGCCAACTCCCGCGTCGCCAACCGCGAAATGAAACGCCTGCTCGCATCGTGCACCCACACCAGTCTAGCGGAGAACGCCGCGATCGAAACCGCCGCCTCGCAGCGCTGCCTCGGTAAAGACGGCGACGCCGCGGAACGCCTCCGAAATTTCCTCGCCAAGAAAAAATCGCCGCCTCCCGCCGCGCACCCGTAGCGGACTTCGGCACGAACCGCTCGGCTAGGAACGGTCCGATCGCTTGACGCAGAAGTGCCCCACCCCACCCTCAATTGATCGATGCAAAACGTCGTCATCGCGAAACCCTACCGCTTCGTCGCGCCGGATCGTAGCAAACTGTGGTGGCACCTCTTCCGCCCGATCCTTTCGCTCTATCTCCGCAGGAGCCACGGCATCATCGGTGTCGAGTGTCGCGGCGTCGAACGACTCCGCGCGTCGCTCGACGCGGGCCACGGCATCATGCTCGCGCCGAATCATTGCCGGCCCCCTGACCCGATGATCCTCGGCCACCTCTCCTACGCGGTCGGTCGCCCGCTCTACGTCATCGCGAGTTGGCATCTGTTCATGCAAAACGCGTTTCAGACTTTTCTACTCCCGCGCCTTGGCGTATTCAGCATTTACCGCGAAGGTTCGGATCGCGAGGCGCTGAAAACGGCCATGCAACTCACGGCTGAAGCCGACCGTCCGTTGGTGATCTTCCCCGAAGGCGTCATCTCCCGGCACAACGACAAGCTGAACAATCTCATGGAAGGCACCGCGCTCATGGCCCGCGGCGCCGCGAAACAACGCGCGGCGGCGAATCCCCCCGGCAAAGTGGTCGTCCATCCGGTGGCGATCCGTTATTTTTTTGACGGCGACGTGCGCGCTGCGGTGGGACCCGTGCTCCGCGACATCGAGCGGCGGCTGTCGTGGCACGCGCACGAACACCTCTCCGTCGAGGAGCGCATCGCAAAAATTGGCGGCGCCCTCCTCGCGTTGAAAGAGATCGAGCATTTTGGAGCGGCCCAGACTGGCCGTTTTCAAGACCGGTTGGACCACCTGATCGACCGACTGCTGGTGCCGCTCGAAGCCGAGTGGCTTAAAGGCCGGCGGGAAAAGGAAATTGTGCAGCGGGTCAAACTCCTCCGGATCGCCATGGTCCCCGATATGGCTGCCGGCACCTTGACCGATTCCGAACTCCAACGTCGCTGGCGCCAACTCGCCGACATTTATCTCGCGCAGCAACTCGCGTTCTACCCTCCCGGCTATCTTTCGGCCAATCCCACTCCGGAGCGTCTGCTCGAAACGGTGGAGCGATTCGAGGAGGACCTCACCGACGTTGCGCGTATCCACACTCCCATCCGGGCCGTGCTCGAAGTCGGTGAGGCCATCGAAGTCTCGCCCGAGCGCACGCGTAGCCCCGATGGCGATCCGCTCATGACCGCGATCCGCGAGCAATTGGAACAAATGCTCGCCGCCTCGTCGGTCCGCTCACCCCGATCATGAGCACGTCCAGCCACCTCGGAATGCGCATCGCTTTCGTCGCCGTCGCGATTGTGCTCTGGTTCTGGACGCAACGTCTCGTGAGCGCGAAGGCTCCGGTGAAAACCGGCGTTGGCGACCGTTTGCATGATTGGTCGGCACCGCTGCATGCGTGGTTTCTCGCCCACCCACGTGCGACGAATCTCACGCTGATTCTGACCTCGGTATTCATCGATCTGTTCGGGCTCTACCTCTTCGCCAGTTCGATCTTCGGCCCAACGCTGCAACCGCTCATCGCAATTTTGGTCCTCTTTTCCATGCGGCAGACCTGCCAGGCAATCTGCACGTTGCCGATCCCGCCCGGCTCGATCTGGCGCCATCCAGGATTTCCCTCGTTGTTTGTGACCTATGGCACCAGCAACGATTTTTTCTTCTCAGGCCATACGGCCATTTCCGTGCTCGGTGCCATCCAGCTCGCCCACACCGCACCGCCCTGGCTCGCCGCCATGGCGGCGGCTATCGCAGCCATCGAGGCGATCACGGTGCTCATCTTGCGGGCGCACTACACCATGGATGTCTTCGCCGCGCCCTTCGCAGCTTGGGGCGCCGACGAAATCGCCCGCCGTTTCGCGCCCCACCTCGATGCCTGGCTCGGGCGCCTCAGCTAGTTTTTCCAGCGTGCTTTCGCTTTCGAATGGGTCTCGCTCACTTTCCGGAACGTGGCGAGAGCGCCCTGCCCGTGGATTTGAATCTACTTATCTACGGACGTTGGCATGAGGGACCGTCAAAATTTAAGGCGACTGTTCTGGTGGCCGCATTTCCGGCACGGACAAAGTTCGGTCGCCGCCGGCGCCGAATAGAGAGAGTCACAGCGGATGCAGTGGAAGGTCGTCTTACGGCGTTCCCGCTCAAACTCTCGGTGGTCGCGCCGGTCATACCAGAGCCAGACGCCGCCGAATACGACTGCGACAATCACGCAGTAGATCACGGTAGCGGTGGTCAGGTCGAACATGGCAGAAAGGTGGAAGCGCCGGGGCTTTGCTCGCAAGGATCAAGCAATCTCAATCCGGCCAAGCACCCAAAAAAAACGCGCCGACCATCCGGTCGGCGCGTTGCGCTTGAGAGTAATTATCTGGCGGGCTTAGCTCGCGGCCCCCGGAGTCGCTGCAGCGGGAGTCTCTGCGACGGACGCGGCGGCATCAGCAGCGGGAGCTGCCTTGGCTTGCTTGCCCTTCGCGTTCCGCTTGCCCTTCGACTTCTTGTAGCCGGGGTCGTCCGCCTTAACGAATTCGATCAACGCCATCTCGGCGGCGTCGCCCTGACGCTGCTGACCGAGTTTGTAGATGCGGGTGTAGCCACCGTTGCGGTTCGTGAACTCCTTGACGGTTTCGTTGAACAACTTGGTGATCGCCGTCTCGTCGCGCACAACGCTCAGAGCGAGGCGGCGAAGGTGAATCGCATCCTTCTTTTCGGTCTTCGCCGCAGCCTGTTTGGCTTTAGTGATGACTTTCTCGACGAAGGGGCGGAGCGCCTTGGCCTTGGCGAGCGTGGTCTCGATCCGTCCGTGGGTGATGAGCGAGGCGGCCATGTTGGACATCATCGCACGACGATGTTCAACGGTGACGCCCAGCGAGGCGTGGTGTTTATTGTGACGCATTGGTTTTTTGTTTTAGGCGGCTCCCGATCGGCTATCCGGTCGCAGCGTGGCGCGGCAGCGGACGGCGCGAGAGCCGAAAATTACTTAGGCTTCCTTCTTCAGCTCGAGGAGGCGCTCGTCGAACTTCATGCCGAGTGACAGGCCGAGGGCTTCGAGCTTCTCCTTGATTTCGTTGAGGGATTTCTTGCCGAAATTGCGATACTTGAGCATCTCCTGCTCGGTCTTCATCGCGAGCTCGCCGACGGTGGTGATATTGGCGTTGTTCAAGCAATTCGCCGCACGGACGGACAGCTCGATCTCGTTGACCGACATGTTGAGGAGCTTGCGGAGCTTATTCTGCTCCTCGCTGACCTCGGACTGTTGGTTCTCGAATTCAAAGGTCTCCTCGGAAACGCGATCAAACACGTCGAGGTGATGCTTCAAGATCGAGGCGGACTGCTTAAGGGCGTCGTCGGGCGTGATGCGTCCGTCGGTCCAGATCTCCAGAATGAGTTTGTCGTAATCGGTGATCTGTCCCACGCGGGTCGCTTCGACGCCGTATTTGACGAGACGCACGGGCGAGAAGAGCGAGTCGATCGGGATGACCCCAATCGCTTGCTCTTCCTTTTTATTCTCCACCCCGGGATAATATCCGCGGCCGGTCTTGATCTCGATTTCAGCCTCGAAGGAGCGCTTGGAATCCAACGTGCAGATCACTTGTTCCGGATTGACGATCGTGATGTTGGCGTCGGCCTGGATGTCGGCGGCAGTAACGACCCCCGCTTTGCTGGCCTTGATCAACAGGGTGATCGGCTCGCGCTTGGTCGATACGATCAGGATCTTCTTCAGGTTGAGAACGATATCCGTGACATCCTCAACGACGTGGTCGATGGACTGGAATTCGTGGTTAACGCCCGCGATCTTAATCGACGAGATGGCGGAACCTTCGACGGAACTGAGGAGGACGCGGCGAAGCGAATTGCCGACCGTATGTCCATAACCGGCCTCGAAGGGCTCGGCGATAAACTTGGCGTAGGTCGGCGTAGCGCCGTCTTCAACTTTGGTGAGCTTGCTGGGCAGTTCGAACTTTCCGAGGCGTTTGGGCATGGCTGGGAGTTCTGACGTTGGACTTTGAGTAATGTGAAAGGAAAAAGCCGGAGACCGGCTTAGAAGCGCGAGTAGAACTCGACGATGAGCTGCTCGTTGACGTTTTGCTCCATCTCGTCGCGCGTGGGCAGACGAACCACCGTGGCCTTAAAGGTCTCGGCGTTCATGGTCAGCCAACCTGGGACGTTGCGGGCGCGACTCTCTTCGAGACAGCGGGTGCCCAACTGACGGGACGCGGGCGAGTTCTTGACCTCAATCTCGTCGCCAGCTTGGACGTTGTAGCTGGCGATGTCGACCTTGTGGCCGTTGACACGCATGTGGCCGTGATTGACGAACTGGCGAGCGGCAGCCCGGCTCTTGGCGAGGCCAAGGAGATAAACGGTGCTGTCGAGACGAGTCTCGAGGAGTTGGAGAAAGCGTTCGCCGGTGACGCCGCGCTCGCGCTTGGCGATTTCGAACACGCGACGGAATTGGCGCTCAAGCAGTCCGTAAATAAAACGGAGCTTTTGCTTTTCATTGAGGCCGACAGCGTATTCGGAGAGCTTGCGGCGCATCTTGGGGCCGTGAACGCCCGGTGGATAGCTGCGACGTTCGAATGCTTTGCCAGAACCGAGCAGGAAGGTCCCAAAGCGGCGGCTGATGCGAGTGGTAGGGCCGGTATAACGAGCCATGGATGTAGGGAGTGAGAGTGAGAGTGAGGGTGGAGCGCGCGACGCGGATTAAACGCGACGACGTTTGCGAGGGCGGCAGCCGTTGTGCGGGATCGGTGTGACGTCAACAATCGACGTGATCTCTAGGCCGATGGCCTGGAGCGCACGGATGGCGGAGTCGCGACCGAGGCCGGGACCGGAAACGCGGATTTGCACATCTTTCAAGCCGTGCGACATGGCGTTGCGGGCGGCGTCTTGAGCGACGACCTGGGCAGCGTAGGCCGTGGACTTGCGGGAGCCGCGGAAGTTGCACTTACCGGCGCTGGACCACGCGATGACCTGACCTTTTTGGTCGGTGATCGAGACGATGGTGTTATTGAAGGAAGCGAGAACGTTGGCGTAGCCCGAGATGACATTCTTCGAACCCTTGGCCTTGCGGACCTTGATCGTGCCGAGTTCTTCTTTGAGAAGATCTTCAGCGGTCGGCTGCTTGGCGACTCCGCCAACGAGCTCAACCGGTTTGTCGCTGGCAGCGGGAGCAGCCTTGGCAGCAGCCTTGGGAGCAGCTTCACCGGCGACCGCGGGAGCGGCGCCTTCGGCAGCAGGTTTTCCGGCCTTATCGGCCTTGGGGCCCTTGGCCTTTTTCTCGGCGGGGGCAGCAGCAGGCGCGCCTTCAAGGGCGGGCTTGGCGGGTTTTTCTTTCTTAGGAGCTGACGTTTCTTCGGCCATGGAGATGAGTGATTAAACTTTAGCGGGCGCGGCTTTGGTGACGCCAACGGTCTTGCGCGGACCCTTCCGGGTACGAGCGTTGGTGCTGGTGCGCTGACCGCGCACCGGGAGGCTACGACGGTGACGAACACCGCGATAGCAATTGATCGCTTGCAGACGCTTCAAATTCGCGGCGAGCTCGCGGCGAAGATCACCCTCCAGCACCCATTTGTGCTCGGTGATGATGTGAAGTATCTTGTTGAGCTGCTCTTCCGTAAGATCCTGAGCCCGCATGTCGGGATTCAGACCAGCTTCTTTAACGAGCAGGTCGGCGCGCGTGGGGCCGATGCCGTTGATATAACGGAGGGAAAACGCGACTTTCTTTTTCGCGGGGATTTCTACACCGAGGAGACGTGGCATATATGATTAGGTTGAAAGTTGAAAACGAGGGTTGAGTGAATTGAAAAGTGTTAACTGAAAAAAGGGATCAGACAATTGGGCGTGGGACGGTGAGGATTTCGGGGCCTCTCTCGGTCGTGAGAACAGTATGTTCGAAATGAGCGGAAGGTGAACCATCGGCGGCGACGACCGTCCAACCATCGGACAACGTCTTCGTCTTGTAGGCGCCCATGTTGACCATCGGTTCGATGGCGAGCGTCATGCCGGCCTTGATCTTGTCGCCGGTGCCTTTGCGTCCGAAGTTCGGGATCTCGGGCGGCTCGTGCATCGAGACGCCGACACCGTGACCGACCATATCGCGGACGACACTGAAGCCGTTAGCTTCGCAGAACTGCTGGATGGCATGGGAAACGTCGCCGACGCGGTTGCCGACTTGCGCCTGTTTAATCCCCAGATCGAGGGCCTCACGGCTAACCCGGAGGAGTTTATCGACGGCAGAGGAGACAGGGCCGACCGGAACGGTGAATGCATTGTCGCCGACGTAGCCGTCTTTCCAGACGACGATGTCGAGCGAGACAATATCACCTTCGCGGAGGACGCGTTTGAACGACGGGATGCCGTGAACGACTTCTTCGTTAACCGAGATGCAGGTGTGCGCCGGATAACGGCGCGAACCGTGTTGGTAGCCGAAACAGGCGCTTCGGGCTCCGAGGCGGGCAATCCAATCGCGGCCGGCCTCTTCCAAGTCTTGCGTCGTGACGCCCGGCCTCACCAGTGGCTTGAGTTGTTCAAGCACGGTAGCGGCAATGGCGCACGCCTCCCGCATTTTCGCGATCCCTTCTTTGTTCTTAAGAGGAATCACGCTCATGCGGCGAGGTCGCTGGCCTCAATAATGAGGCCGAGCGTGCGGTAATGTAAGACGACGGACTCGTTGGAACCCAGACTAACGAAAACGCCTTGCAGGCTTTCGTCGCGGGCATCGAGCCATTCGTCGAACACTTTTGCTTGGAGCAGCGTAGCCGGGAATTCGCTTAAAACGAATCCCGCATCAGGTTTGCGCGCGAAGAACCAGCGGCGCATCAGCGCCAACGTGTTTGCTTCCTCCGCCACGGCCGAAACCGGGCGGCGCGAAATCTCCGGCCGCACAAGGCGGGCGGGAGAGACGTGCTCAATATTCAAAGAACGAACCCGGTTCATCAGGTTTTCCAGACGGGAATCAAATGAACCGAGGAGAAGGAACTTGGCTCTGGCGGCAGCGCCGGAACCGGAGAAAGGGTCGTTGATGGGGCGCATCGCGACCCGAGTCCAGCACTTATTTGACGAAAGCCTTGTAGGCCCAGATGACGGTGCCGAGGAGCAGCAAACCGAGCATCGGCAAGGCAAGTTTCATGACCGCTTCGGTGCTCAACGCATCGCCAGTCATCCCGCCTTGCGGGTTGGCACTGCGGGCACGGATACGGCCTTTTTTGAGGAAACCGTCGTAGTGGCGCTGGAGGAGGAAAGTTTCGATTTGGCGCATCGTATCGAGGATGACACCCACCGTGATCAACATACCCGTGCCGCCGAAAAAGTAGGCGATACGAGGCGGCACATCGAGTTCGAAGAGCAGCACGTCAGGCATCACCGCGATAACCGTGAGGAAAATCGCTCCGGCCAAGGTCAACCGCGTCATAATGAAATCGAGGAACTGCGCCGTCGGCTCACCCGGGCGGACACCCGGGATGTAGCCACCGTACTTTTTCAAGTCGTCAGCGATCTGTATCGGCTTAAACATGACGGACACCCAGAAGTAGCTGAAGAAAAGAATCAGCGTGATGTTGAAGGCGTAATATGACCAGTGACCACGGAGCAGGTTTTGGGATATCTCGGTCAGGAACTTAATATTGTAGGCGCTGCCAACCCAGGAAAAAATCTGCTGGGGGAAAAGCAAAATGGCGCTGGCGAAAATTACAGGCATCACGCCGGAGTAATTGACCTTCAGGGGAAGAAACGAGCTCTGCCCACCCATGACTTTATTGCCGACGACCCGCTTGGCATATTGGACGGGAATTTTGCGCTGACCCTGCACAACGGCGATAATACCCATGGTGACGAGGATGAAGAGCCCGACCATAATCACGGCCTGAGGAACGCCCAGGCTCGTGCCGGTGCCAACCGGCTTGAAGAAGAGATTGTAGGTCGCGAC